>JAQTSH010000097.1 GCA_028711405.1 Methanoregula sp. | reverse complement strand
CATCGGTATCTGTTCTATTCGGTGCGACAAGAACAATACAATAATTATCCTGCATCGTCAACTGTACTGACAATACGTGGTTCTTCATGCTAGAAACGATCATTTTTGACTTTGTACGGCACGAGACCCACAGGATGTGGTTCTGATGCTCGAAGAAGAATACCAGCTCGATTATTTTAAAACAGAAAGGCTGACACGTAAAACCTGCAAGGTGTGCGGCGCAGCGTTCTGGACGCGGGATCCAACCCGCGATAACTGCGGCGATGCTGCCTGTGAACCCTACACGTTTATCGGAAACCCGGTCTTTAAGGAACACTCACTCGACAGCATGCGCGAAGCCTATCTCTCCTTTTTTGAGAAGAACGGACACACCCGGATCGAGCGTTACCCGGTGGTGGCGCGCTGGCGGGACGATATCTATCTTACCATCGCATCCATCGCGGACTTCCAGCCATTCGTGACCGGGGGGATCGTTCCGCCACCGGCAAACCCGCTCACCATCTCCCAGCCCTGCATCCGGTTGAACGATCTCGACTCGGTCGGCAGGTCAGGACGACACCTCACCACGTTTGAGATGATGGCGCACCATGCGTTCAACACCCCGAACGAGGAGATCTACTGGAAAGATCACACGGTGGAACTCTGTGACCAGTTCCTCCAATCCATTGGCGGGGACTTAAACAAAGTCACCTACAAAGAGCATCCGTGGTTTGGCGGCGGAAACGCCGGACCGAGCGTGGAAGTGATGATCGGCGGGCTTGAAGTGGCAACCCTCGTCTTCATGAGTCTCGGTCGCCAGAAAACGAGCCAGCCGGGCTATGAACTGAATGGCAATATGTACTACCCGATGAAACTCCGGATAGTCGATACCGGCTACGGGCTCGAACGGTTCGTATGGGCATCCAAGGGATCCCCCACCATCTATGACGCGGTCTTCCCCGAAATGGTGAGCCGGGTGATGAGTTCCGCCGGGCTCTCCCACATGCTGGACAACAAGGATTACACGAAGATCCTTGCAATGAACGCCCGGTTCTCCGGGCTCATGGATATCTCCGGGACAAATCTTTTTACACTCAGGAAAAAGGTGGCAGCAGCGATCGACATCTCGCCTGAAAAACTCGACCGGATGATCTCGCCCATCGAGAAGGTGTACGCGATTGTCGATCATACGCGCTGTCTTGCCTACATGCTCGGGGATTGCATTGTACCATCGAATGTCCGTGAAGGTTATCTCGCCCGGCTCGTGATCCGGCGGACGCTTCGTATGATGAACGACCTGAAGATGGCAGACACGCTCAGTGACCTCATCGAGCAGCAGATGAAGATTGTCGGCATGCGACAGTTCGAACAGGACATCACGATCGTCCGTGAGATCATCGACCGGGAAGTTGAGAAGTACGCTTCAACACTCGAACGCGGGGCTCGCGTCGTCCAGAAGATCGCGAAATCCTACAAAGCAAAGAGCCAGCGGGTTCCCCTGTCAGAGATCATCACGCTCTACGATTCGCACGGCATCTCCCCTGAGATGATAAAAGAGATCTCGGCAAAGGAAGGCGCGGTGATCGATCTCCCGGACAACTTCTATTCCCAGATCGCTGATATGCACTCGGAATCCAAAAAGGAAGTAGAAGTTGACACGACGGCAAAGTATGCCGACCGCGTGCAGGGATTGCCCCCGACAAAGAAGATGTACTATGAACTGCCATCCGAGATCGAGTTCGAGGCAGTCGTCCTTGACTTCTTTGACGGGTACGCAGTCTTCGACCAGACACTGTTCTACCCGGAGGGTGGCGGGCAGCCGGCTGATACCGGTACGATCGTCTCAGCCGAGAGCATGGTGCGGGTCGACAATGTCGTGAAACTGGGCGAGGTTGTCCTCCACCATGTGACCGGTGGCGTATTGCGTCGCGGAGAGCGGATCAAGGGCATGGTCGATGAAGAGCGGCGGTGGTCGCTTATGCGTCACCACACGGCGACACACATCCTCCTCCATGCGGCAAAGGACGTGCTGGGTGCCCACATCCACCAGTCCGGCGCCCAGAAAGGCAGCGAGAGTTCCCGTATTGATATCCGGCACTTCAAGCACATCACACCGGAAGAATTAAAAAAGATCGAGATTGCCGCTAACCGGATGTGCATGTCGAGCCAGCCGGTGGAGATTTCGGTTGAAAACCGGACGAAAGCTGAGCAGCTCTACGGGTTCTCCCTGTACCAGGGCGGTGTTCCGCCAGGCAGGGAGATCCGGGTGGTCAAGGTCGCCGGGGATATCGAAGCTTGTGCAGGAACCCACTGCCACAGTACCGGGGAAGTGGGCGTGATCAAGATCATCCGGGTCGAGCATATCCAGGACGGGATCGAGCGGATCGAGTTCTCTGCCGGGCTCGCGGCGGTCTACTACATGCAGCATGTCGAACAGATTGCATCCACTGCGGCAGACACGCTGTCGGTGCAACTGGAGAACCTGCCCCCGACCGTCACCCGGTTCTTCACGGAGTGGAAAGACCAGAAGAAAGAGATCGAGCGGATGAGTGCGAAGATGGTCGATCTCGAGCAGCAGTCCATCGTTGAAGAAGATATCATGGGTGTGCCGGTGGTCATCCGGCGGATCGACCTGCCTGCACGGGAACTCTCAACGCTCGCGACTGCCATTGCGGAGAAGGGCGGGGTTGCACTTCTGGGCGGAGCCAGTGAGACGGCACGGGTCGTTTTGGCATCCGGCAGCCTGAAGGTGAATGCCGGGGAGATCATCGGGCAGGTATGTGAACTCCTTGGCGGCAAAGGTGGGGGGAAACCCTCGCTCGCCCAGGGTGGCGGACCGGCGATCAACCAGCTCGATCTTGCGCTGAAGGTAGGGCGTGAACGAATTATTGCGGCGATTCATGGCTGATACTGTTGTCATTTTAGAGCCCGGCGACGAACGGGCGCAGAAGATCGCAAAAGCGATGGCGAGCCGGACAGCGAATGATATCCTGAATTTGCTCGCCGAGGGACAGATGAGCCAGGCGGAGATCAAAGAGCGGTTGTCACTCCCGTTCAACACGGTGCTCTATCATATCGAGAATCTTTGCGAGACCGGGCTCATCACCGTCTCGGATATGAAGTTCAGCGTCAAAGGGCGGGAGGTCAAGTATTATGAATTGAAAAACCAGCTCCTGATCGTCGCCCCGAAACAGGCGAACGTCCGGTCGCTGCTCATGAAGTACGCGACCATGTTCGGCATCGTCCTCTTTGGTGCGCTCGCGATCACGCTTGTCTCTCCCCTTGCACCTGTGCCAAACACCTGGAGAACCGCCGCTGCCCAGATGGAGGTGGCACCGGACACCGGTGCGACGGTGTTAAAGATGACATACGGGGGGGGTGCATCGACCACTGCCACAGCACTCCCTGAGACCGCTGTTGCGTTCTTTATCGGAGGTGTGCTCGTGATCGGCGTCCTGCTCTGCTACGAGTGGTATCTGTGGAAGAAGATGCCATAAAGGATTTTTTCGTTTTTACCGTAAAACCGGCGCATCTGGCATCATCTGTCAGGTGCATGTAAATGACGAATGTGTGGGCAGCAACGATTCATGAGGTTTTTCCCCTTCCCATGCGGGATGCCGGCTCCGGCATCCTACCGTCTAGTTCCGATTATTTTTCCGGTATGACCCGTGGTGCGATTGTGAACTGGTACACCCCTGTGAATCTTCATCGAAAAACGGGCTTCTGAACCATACTCACCGGTCTCTGTCATGGTGATACCCATGATTGAGAGGATCTCCCGGACCAAAAAGTGCCCCAGCTCGGTTTTCTTTCCCACACCCCGCAATAAGGCATTCACCTTTGCCCCCGGTAAGAAGCCGATCCCGTCATCCTCCCAGGTGAGAAGAAGACCGTCCGCCTCTTCGGTTGCATGCACCTGCACGGTCGTGAGGGTCTCACAGTACGCAAGCGCATTGTCGGTAAGATTGTAAAAGACCCGTTCGAGCAACGAGTCAGTAAATATTTGGTCGTGTAAAGAACATTGGCTAAAAGGCCCTACCGGACAAAATTATCTACAGATTACTATATCAATTTTGTTAATCTGAAGATATCGGTTCTTCAGCAAAGAGAGAAAGGAATTTTTATTGCAGAAGCACGTTGCAGATAGGATCCTTTACTTTCATACCGAAGAGGGAGCGGGTTCTGCCGCCCCCGAAGATACCACCATGGGGTCACCAGTCATGGTTGAATTCCCGTCCGACCCCTCATATCTCAGTGCGACCCATGAGGGAATCGTGTGGAATGTAAAGATCGTTGGGGAGGATTTCCGGATTGGACGGGCAAACTCTTCTGAAGAAGCAAAGGGTTTACCCGATCTTCGATAAAGTATTCCCGTTCTTACCGGATCAGTCCATCACGGTTAACGGTTCAAAAAGAATGTGAATGATCGGAAAAGTCAACTTTAACACGATCAAAATGATAATTTTGTTGATGGCGGGGTCCAGGGTTCGAAATTAAATGGAAAAACATGCAGAAGAGTTGATGAGAATTTTAACCTTATCTCCCCAAGCCTATGCCGAGATTTGAACTCGGGACTTCCTCCTTACCAAGGAGGCACACTGCCGGGCTGTGTCACATAGGCAATTTTCGCGACCATTAACAAACCCTGTACCAGACGTTTGTTCTGCACAAGAGGTGTCGCACCTTTGCGATTTCCCTCTTACGGGTTGCCTAGATACATTGTAGGTGATCCCTATAAAATATTACGTAAAACACAGAGGAAATACAAAAAAGTTCAGTGCGTTCACACGATACCAGCTCGCGCAGTTTCATCCCTGTAAGCCAGAACGATCACAGGCTCAACATGGATTAGTGCCACTGTGTGAACGTGCATCTACGACATGGTGACTATCGAACAATCCCGTTAATGAGCGCCGTCATCCAACCGCCGGATACTCGGCAACACCCGGTCAAATGTCTCGACCTCGATCACCGGCACAACCCCACTCGCCTTCACTGCCCGTATAACCGCAGGAAGATTAATCGATCCGTCCCCCAGCGCCAGATGTGTATCCACCTTTCCATCATTATCATGGAGGTGATAATGATCAGCCGGATGCGCGAGAAAATCGGTAAGACAATGGTTCAGGTGCGCATGTCCCACATCAAGGGCAAACCCGGCATCTCCAATAATGGAAAGTTCTGATGGTTGCTTCAATAAGAAATAGTCCCAGTTCCCCATGTTCTCGATATAGTAGGGGATCGAATGTTCTTTGGCAAGACGGGTAAGTTCGGCAAGCGATTGTTGTAACTGCCGTATGGCGCGATCACGTTCCTGTGCCCAGGCAAAATACCCGGGATGAATGATGACCCCCGCATCAACTTCAGCGGCGATCGCGAAACACTGCGCCATCACTTCGACACTGGCACGACGGATCGGTTCGAGAAGACTCGCGATATTCGTTCCACGGCAGGGGGAGTGAATCGAAAATTGGCAGGAGTAGTTCTCCAGCAGTTCGGCACTGCGAAGGAAATGCAATCCCTCATCCATCACCTCAATATGGGTGGTGAGTGGCGCGAGCGTCTCGATGGCAGAACTGAGCGGTTCATCATGCAGGCAGAACGTCGAGATCCCGAACATATATCCGTGTGTATCAGCCAGTCACCAGATAAAGGTACCTTTTTTCCGAGTCGAAGGGATCAAAACCGGGAAAAAAGGGTCTGCCGTATTTTGATAGTTATTTTTTCATCCGGACTTCGAGTTGCGGGAACGGGATATCGATGCCTTCCCGTGCAAACCGCTCAACTATCCGGGTATTGATGGCATCCTTCACATTATCCGGAAGGTTGTACACTTTAGCCCAGACATACATGACAAATTTCAGGCTGGAATCTCCCATTTCCAAAAAGAAGACCTGCGGGGCAGGCTCATCGAGGAGATAGTCAGTGTTCGTGATCGCATCTTGTGCGATCTCAAGCAGGCATCGTTTGACCTGCGCGATATCACTGCCATATGCGACCGTGACCGGAATGATGATCCGCAGCGTCTGGTCCGGCTCAGCAAAATTAACAATAATATTTGACGTAATCTTGTTGTTCGGGATTGTGACGATCTGGCTATCCAGCGTCTTTATCCGTGTACTACGGGCTCCCACGCTGACCACATCGCCGGTATAGGCATCCACTTTGATACGGTCACCGATCTTGAAGGG
>JAQTSH010000096.1 GCA_028711405.1 Methanoregula sp. | reverse complement strand
GTATCATCACGGGTGGAGAACTCCCGGATTGGATCCAGGTTCTCTCTCTTGAATGCAGTGATCGCATCATCGATCATTGCGGTCACGAGTTCTGCCATATGCAGCACGGGCAGTGGCTCTGCAAAATCAGGCTCGTCCTTGAGGCGCTCTATCATATTCGCGATATCCTTACCATACCTCCCGATGCGTTCAGCTGCCGTGATCATCTTTAAGATGCAGGCGATCACCCGCATGTCTTTTGCCATCGGTTGGTTCAGGGCGATCAGCATGTATGCCCGCTCTTCAAGGTTAATGGTCTGATCCCGGATCCGCTTTTTCTTCGCTACGACACTCTGTGCCAATACACAGTCCTGTGCCACAAGCGCTTTTACAGAATCATCGAGCATCTCCCGTGCACATTGTGCCATCCCGATGGTCTCGTCTTTTAAGCTGTTCAGTTCAGCATGAAATTTTTCAGTCATGTGCTCTCCCTACCCGAACCGTCCGGTGATATAATTCTCCGTGAGTGTTTCAGACGGGTGCTCAAATATCTGACGAGTTTCCCCGAATTCAACCAGTTTACCCAAGTACATAAAACCCGTATAATCGCTCACCCGTGCTGCCTGCTGCATGTTATGCGTCACAATGATCACCGTATAGTTTTTCTTTAAGATCTCGATCAGGTTCTCGATCTTTGCAGTTGCAATCGGATCGAGCGCTGAACAGGGCTCATCCATCAGGATCACCTCCGGTCCCACCGCAAGCGTCCGTGCGATGCAGAGCCGCTGCTGCTGTCCCCCGGAGAGCCCCAGCGCGGAATCAGCGAGCCGGTCACGCACCTCCTCCCAGAGTGCTGCATCCCGGAGGCTCTTCTCTACAATCCGGTCCAGCTCTTTTTTCTCCTTTGTCCCATGAACCCGTGGTCCATATGCGATGTTGTCGTAGATGGACTTCGGAAACGGGTTTGGTTTCTGGAAAACCATGCCGATCCGTTTGCGGAGATGCACGACGTCTGTTCCGGGCGCATGGATATTCATATCTCCAAACGTGATCTCACCTGTGATCTTTACGTGGTCGATGAGATCGTTCAACCGGTTGAAACACCGGAGAAGCGTGGACTTGCCGCAACCCGAAGGACCGATAAGTGCCGTCACCCGCTTCTCCCGTATAGCAATCGAGATCGACTGGAGCGCATGCGTATCGTTGTACCAGAGATTGAGATTGTGTCCTGAGATGATGGGTGTGTCTGACATATTACCCTCGTATCTTGTTCTGGAAATGGTTTCTTACGACAATTGCCACCGAGTAGAACGCGATGACCAAAATTAACAGGACGAGTGCAGTCCCGTACTTGTTCGTGGACGATCCCGGGATATTCGTGGCAAGGATAAAAAGGTGATACGGCAGCGCCATCACCGGCTGGAAGACCGAGTCCGGCAGGAACCGGGAGGAGAAGATGACTGCCGTGAACATGATAGGGGCGGTCTCTCCTGCTGCCCTCCCGATGGAGAGGATCGCTCCGGTCACGATTCCGGGAACCGCCGGGGGAAGAACGACCATTCGGATCGTCTGCCACTTGGTGGCACCTAAGGCGAGGCTCCCTTCACGGAGTGCCTGGGGGACGTTTTTCAATGATTCCTCGGTCGTCCGGATGATCGTCGGCAGCACCATGAGTGCGAGGGTGATCTGCCCGGCGATCAGCGATACCCCTGTCCCGATGAAGAGAACGATGAAGGCGAACCCAAAGAGCCCAAAGACGATAGAGGGTGTGCCGTTCAGGAGATCGACTCCTGTCCGGATCAGCCGGGTGATCCTTCCTTCCCGTGTGTATTCCACGAGGTATATTGCCGCCCCGACCCCGAGAGGGAGCGCGATCATGATAGCGCCGATAACGAGATACAGTGTCCCGACAATTGCCGGGAAGATACCTCCAGCCCTGCCAAGGTCACGGGGTGGCTGGGTTAAAAACTCCCACGAGATGGCGGGGAGTCCATTGATAATGATGTCCTGCAGGATTATTACAAGAATGGCAAGAACGATCACCGCTGCGCTGATAATCAGGGCAAACGCGAGCTTCTCGATATGCTTTTGTGAGATCTGTTCCCTGATATAATACCAGACAACTCCCGCGAGGAGGAAGAGTATGACACACCACCAGGGTGTGGCAATGAGGATAAAGATCATGAGAATTGTTATACCGCTCACTTCAGCAAACCGTTTGAGCGATTCTTTTCTTTCAGGGGTGATGAGCGGCGTTCTCTTCTGCCTCGTTGTTCCTCGTTCGCGCAGGTGGCGCAGGATCGCAACCGCCGAGAGGTTGATGATAAGAGTAATTACAAGAAGGACGATCGCGACCCCGAAGAGCGCGTTGTAATGCAGGCTTCCCACGGACACTTCCCCCATCTCAATACCGAGCGTACCGGTGAGTGTGCGGATGGGTGAGAGCACATTCCAGATCGGGTGGGGGATGATCGCCGCATTACCCGCAACCATCATCACAGCCATAGTCTCTCCCACCGCCCTTCCGATACCGAGAATGATTGCAGCAGCGATACCGGAGAGTGCCGCAGGGACGATCACCTTACTGATCGTCTGCCAGCGTGTAGCACCGATCGCAAGCGATCCCTCCTTGAACTCGCGGGGCACCGAACTGATCGCGTCCTCGGAGACGCTGATGATGGTGGGCAATGCCATAACCCCGAGCAGGATGGACGCTGCAAGCCACGTCTCCCCGGTGGGAATGTCACAGCTTATCCGGATGAAGTTCGTGAGGACAATAAGCCCGAAAAACCCATACACGACCGACGGGATGCCAGCGAGGAGCTCGATCGCGGGTTTGAGTATTTTTTTTACCCGGGGAGATGCGAGTTCGGAGACGTAAATGGCACAACCAAGAGAAAGAGGTACGGCAATAACCATCGCACCAAGGGTGACAAGGAGCGTTCCGACGATGAGCGGGAAGATTCCATACGCGGGAACGGCTGCCGTGGGAGTCCATGAGGTGCCGAAAAGGAAATTTGCGATCCCAACCTGTTCAAAGACCGGATATCCGTCGAGGAAGAGGAAAAAAAGGATGAATATGATGACAATAATTGCAAAGAAAGCTGTGCAGAAAAAGACCGTCTTGATGGACTTCTCTTTTAATATTGAGGAACGGGCAGTGTTGCCGGAGGTACCTGTTGTGAATCGTTGTAAGAAGTTCATCTTCAGCTGCCTCCAGTGTTTGTAAATATAAAAAATAATGTGGGGTAAACCCGGGTTTACGTTACAATCTCACGTGCTGATTGTTACGTAGCCTTCATCAGCGACAATCTTCTGTCCGTCAGGACTGAGAATATACGTGATGAAGTCGCCTGCAAGACCTGATGGCTGACCGTTGGTGATCACGTAGAGGTCACGGGAGACCGGGTAGGTCTTGTCTTTTACCGTATTGATACCCGGTGCAATGATCTTCTGGGCATTATACCAGATAGGCAGGGCTTTGACATCATTACTGACAAACCCGATCGAAACATAACCGATTGCACCCGGTGTCTGGGCAATAGTCTGGAGGACTGCACCATTGGAGTTCTTCTCGAGCATCGTTTTTGCCGGGGTGGTTTTTGCGAGCACGGACTCATCGAAATACGAACGGGTACCCGATGCACTGTCACGCCCGACAATCACAATCTGGTTGTTCGTGCCGGGGACTTCTGCACCGGTAATCTCGGTCCACTTGGTGATCTTCCCGAGATAGATGTTCTTTATCTGGTCAAGGGTGATGTACTGGATCGTGTTTTTCGGGTTCACAACAACCGCGATGCCATCCTGTGCAACGGTAGTAACAACAAAGAGGGGATACTTTGCCATCTCATCTTTTGTCACTTCACGGGACGTCATCCCAATGTCGACAGTTTTTGCACCTATTGCCTGGATACCAACACCGGATCCGCCACCGGATATCTGGATGTCTGCCTCCGGGTGAATTGCCATATACTGGTCGGCAGCTTTCTGGACGATCGGGAGGACGGTGGTTGAACCGCTGATCCTGATTGTCTGCTTCTGGGCGGGAGTCGCAGGAGCCGCAGTAGTTACCGGCGCTGCCGGGGCTGTAGCTTGGGTCGTTGCGACTGCACCAACCGACGCAGTCGTAGGAACGGGTGTAACTGTGGTTTTCGTACCGCTGTCAAGGCAGCCGGCAACAAGCATCGATACGATAAGCAGGGCTGCAAGGCTCAAGGTAAGGAATACAAACGAACGCTTCTGTGTTTTCATAGTGTTCACCAAGATAATGAACCAGCATTAATATATCCTTTTTCGACAGAGAATATAGTCAAGCATATTGATAATAGAGAACAATAGTGTGCTATAGTAAATCAGGAGTTGCGAGGATAATGGAGATCAGAAAAGTCCAGTTCACCGGAGGGTCATCGTATGTGATCACTCTGCCCAAGGAATGGATCGAGCAGGAGAAGATTAAAAAGAATGATCCGGTTGGGGTAGAGATCCAGCCGGACGGGACACTGCTCGTCACGAAGGCAACAGACGGGGAGCCGCTGCAACGGATCAAGGAGTTCTCACTTGAAGGGATCACCGAGTCATCGTACCTCTTCAGGCTGCTCATCGGTGCATATATCTCCGGGTATACAACAATCATCATCCGGTCAAAGGAGCGTTTGCCCCCGTTTGTCCGGATGGTGGTCCGGGATTTCACCCAGATGACGATCGGGCAGGAAGTGATTGAGGAGACAGATATCGGGATTACCATAAAAGACCTGCTCAATCCCAGCGAGATGCCGTTTGCGAACACGATTAAACGGATGTACGTGATCGTGAAAACGATGCACGAGGACGCAATGACCGGGCTTGTGACAAAGAACCGGGCACTCGCACAGGATGTAACCGCCCGGGACAATGATGTAGATCGCCTCCACTGGCTCATTGCACGGCAAACGAACATGATCCTCTCCCATGTGGTCCTGTCAAAAAAGATGGGGTTGTCTCCGGGTATGGCTGTCCACTATTTTACTATCAGCAGGATCATTGAGCGGATTGGTGACCATGCGGAACGGATTGTTGATAACGCCCTGCCAATACTCGATAAGAAACTGGATCCAAAGATTCTCGACAGGATCGCAAAAGCAAGTGAGCTCTCGGTGGCAATCTTTGACCGGAGCATAGTATCTTTCTTTAACAATGATATGAAGAAGTCAAATCGGAACATTGAGTCCGTCCAGACGCTCGAATCCCTCTGCGAGGAATTGAACAACCTTGTACTCAATGAGGAGACACCGGATGCGATTGCGCTTGGGCATATTATCGAGAGTGTGAAACGAGCTGGGGAGTATGCGGTGGATATCTCGGAGAATGTGATTAACTATCTTGTTGAAGAAGAACAGCCGGCACGGAAAAGAGCTCCCGCATCATGAGGAAGGGGATGAGCAAACCTCCATTTACTGCCAAAATCCTGAGATCAGATTTGCGACGATCAACGAGATCAGGAGATGGGTAACCTGTAATCTCGCAAAAAAACAATGTGATAAAAATCGATCACTATCTCCGCCCCCTGGCGTTTGCATCAATCGCGAACAATGCCGGGGAGGCACACGCTACCGGGACAACACTTCACGAGCGTTCTGTATCAGGGAAATATAAGATTCAATTGATCAAAATACCGTGACACCGCCCCATTCCGCACGTTTCGTAAAACTTTAGGGTGTTTTCCCTGTTCAGTGGATTGGCGGATTTCGTTTATTATCCACTCACTACCCGGAACTTACCTTCCGGAACGGCAATCTCGAACCGTGCCCCTCTCCCAGGTTCTCCGGTTTCTGATATGGTGAGACCGGTGATTGAAAGGATCTCCCTGATGAGAAAGAGCCCGTACCCGGTATTTTTCCCGGATCCCCTCAGAAAGATCCTGGCTTTTTCTTCAAGGGAGATTCCAGATCCATCATCTTCGCAGATAATTACGAGAGATGTAGAGCGTTTCTCGCAGGTAAAATGAATGTGGGTAAACGGGACTGCATATCGCAGGGCGTTGTCAGCCAGATTGTAAAAAACCTTCACGAGAAGTGGATCAGCGTACAGTTCGTACCCGGAGCAGTCATTCTGCATCTGGATATTACCTAGTGCGAGTGATTTTTTTGACCGTTCAATGGTATCATGCAGGTTCTGCCACTCGGGAGTATGAATACCGATATCCTGGTATTCCCGGGTGAAGGTGATCTGGGACCGGATGGTGTCCGCAGCTCTTTTGCATT
>JAQTSH010000095.1 GCA_028711405.1 Methanoregula sp. | reverse complement strand
GAAAAAAACTTAAGCCTCCTCCGCAATTTAAAAGATTTCCAGGCACCGGCAACAGAGATAGAAGCAGAATTACTGGAATTGTATAACCGGTTAAAAGCAATAAAAAACCCGGAAAAAAAGGCTCCGCCGGCAACCAAGGGAACAAAATGATGCCGTGTAACGATCCCATGATAATCCCATGCACGCCGGGTGTGTAGTCAAGACAGAGTGAGACACAATGAAGGAAGTTCCTGTAAAAATTGAACACAATAAAGAATGGATTGTTGTAAAACTGGGCGTTGGCGAAGACAGGATGGTATTTCCGGCTCCCGTCAATAAAGAGATCATCTATAAAACGATCTCTGATGTGGCAGAGAAGAAAAATGTCCTCATCATATCCGTGAAATCCGATACCGAACAAATATTCAAGATCCTGTCAGTCGAAAAAGTCCTGCAGATATTAAAAAAACTCATCCTCGGTTCCTGCAACGCCTATCGCCTGATGGCATATTTTATCTCACCGGCAATCCGTGGAGGGGTGATGGTCAAGGATGCCCAGTGGGAAAAGGGGAGCGTGGTCGTCGTCCAGTCCGGGATCTGGTTCGCATCAGAAGCAAAACAGGTATGTGTCCCGGTGAAGGATGTCGCTGCCATCGAACTCATCAAGCGGGATGTCCAGGGAAAACCCACGGATGTCATAAAGATCGATCACCTTGATGCAGGAGAGGTATCCTCAAGTTTTGTTCTCTGTCCGCTGTCTACTCTCCAGGTACTCTACAATTTTTTAAAGGAGACCACAAAAGGCATCGACATGAAAGGGACCGAACTCGATAGCATCGACCAGCAGGTTGCCATGCTTGTGTATTCCGGTATGGACTCGCATGCGATCGAGAACATGCTCAATATTCCGCATAAACAACTGGATGCCATCTACGACAAAATGATCAACCTGAATCTTGCCGAAGTGGTCACCATCCGACGGGAGATCCAACTCAATTCAAAAGGGGTTCGCTTTATCACGGACGCGACAAAATCACAAACAAACTAACATGTTCCCCTATAATAATCCCATACGTCTTTAAGGGATCATCTACTATCTTTTAAATGATCGTCAATGGGAAAGATTCTGATCGTAGATGACACACTTTTCATGCGAACGTTATTAAAAAACGTTCTGTTTAACGGGGGGCATACCGTTGTTGGTGAAGCTGTCGATGGCGAGGATGGTGTTGCAAAATACAAGGAACTGAAACCCGATCTCGTCACCATGGATATTGTGATGCCAAAACAAAACGGAATTGAAGCTTTAAAAATGATAAAAGCGTTTGATCCGGCAGCAAAGATCGTCATGTGCACCGCCGTGGGTCAGGAGCAGATGGTAAAACTCGCCATCAAGAGTGGTGCAAAAGGCTACATAATAAAACCATTTCAGGCTCCGAAAGTGCTTGAAGAGATAAAAAACGTCCTGTCTGCCTGATGATATGATAAAAGTGCTCATTGTTGATGATTCCGTGTTCATGCGCACGGTCATACGGGATATGCTCGGAAAAGATGCCTCTATCGAGGTTGTCGGCACCGCATCCGATGGTCTCGATGCACTCCAGAAGATCAAGTCGCTCCGTCCCGATCTGATCACTCTCGATATTGAGATGCCGAAGTTGAACGGTCTTGGCGTCTTAAAAGAGTTGCAGACGGCAGAGCGACGTCCGAAAATTTTAATGCTCAGTTCATTAACTTCAAAGGATGCTGATATGACCTATGAAGCGATCCGTCTCGGGGCTGACGATTTCATGTTAAAACCCAAGGATCTTCCCCATGTGAGAGAGATCGGGAACGAATTGGTCGCAAAGGTCAAACACCTCATCACCCTCTCAACGTCAGCCACATCCCGAAAAGCCCCCACACATACCGGTGCCGCAGAACGAGTGGTTCTCATCGGTTCCTCAGCTGGTGGACCCCAACAGGTCGACACCCTCCTCTCTATGCTGCCTTCCAATCTTCCCGCAGGTGTCATCATCACGCAGCATATGCCAGTCGGTTTCACCGCACCACTCGCGGAACGGTTCAACCGCATCGCGAATATGCCGGTCAAAGAGACCCAGAACGGCGATATACTCGAGACCGGAAAAATCCTCCTGTCAAAAGCCGGTGTCCACACGGTTGTCTCCGGTATGATGGGAGAGAACCGCAGAACAACAGGGCGCATTATCCACACGACCGCCCCGCCGGTTCACGGGGTCAGACCGGCGGTCGACAAGACCTTTGAATCTGCCGCCCATGTCTATGGCAAAAATGTCGTCTCCGTGATATTAAGCGGCATGGGAAATGATGCCGGTGAAGGTGCCCATGCAGTCAAAGAAGCCGGGGGCGTGAGCCTGGTCTGCGATGAGAAGGACTGCCTTGTGTATGGAATGGTCAGGTCGGCACTCCGGAATAATGCGGTCGACCAGGTGATCCCGTTGAAAAATCTGGCAAAGGAGATTGAACGTGCAGTACTCATGATGGAGGGAAACAGTGTCTGAATTTGAAGCATACCGCGGGCTGTTTGTGGCAGAGTCGCGGGAGAACCATGAGAACCTGGTCCGGAATCTTTTACTGCTCGAAGAAGGCACGTACGAAAATACCATCGATGAGATCTTCCGCTCACTCCATACGCTCAAAGGGGCATCCGCCTCTATGGGTTTCTCCACCATGGAACACCTCTGTCACACGATGGAGGATGTCTTCTCGCTGATCCGTAACGGGTCGGCAGAGATCTCTTCTGACCTAATCAACCTGCTCCTTGCCTGTTCAGATCTGATCGAGCAGATGCTGGATGATATTGAATCCGGGGGGGATTCCTCGCAGATACAAACTGGCGAACAGGTCACCGCATTGAAACAATGGTTCACCGACCAGAGTAATCCGTCGCAGGATGGGACGAACGGAATGGAAGATTCACCCGTAGTTCAGTCGAATGATGACTCCCCGGAAAAAACGGGGGCGCAAAATGGAGAAGAGAGCCGCCCACAGTATGACATGCGGATCACGGTCGCAGCGGATTGCCAGATGAAAGATGTCCGCGCCATGCTGGTTCTTGAAAACCTCGATTCCCTTGGCACAATCCTGTCGGTTCACCCGTCCCGTGAAGCGATCGATGAGGGGAAGTTTGACGGGCAACTACGGCTCAGCATCGCGAGTGATGCCGGAGAGGAAGCGTTACGAACCGCTGCATCCGGCTCGGAGATTGCCACAATAGAGATCAAATCTGCCGCACAAGAGGAAGAGCCGGTTCCCGAAGAATCTGTGGATGCCCCAAAAACGGTCGAGGCAGAGAAGAAACAAACCGCCACTGCCGATAAAACCCGCGAGATAAAAAATCTCAGGGTGGATATCCACCAGCTCGACCACATCATGAACCTTGTTGAGGATCTGGTCATCAACCGTGGCAGGCTCAAACAGATCGCTGACCAGCACCGGATCAAAGAGATGGATGAAGCCATCGCCATGGTGGACCGTTCCGTCTCCGAGCTCCAGAACCAGATGATGATCATCCGGATGATCCCGCTCAATCATATCTTCAACCGTCTGCCGCGTGTGGTCCGGGATGTCGCCCAGTATGATAATAAAGAAGTGGAATTTGTCATGGAAGGTGGTGAGACCGAGCTGGATCGCAGCGTGATGGACGGGCTCAATGATCCGCTCCTGCACCTGATCAGGAATGCCGTAAATCATGGGATCGAGTCGCCCGAAGAACGGAAGAGAGCCGGAAAGCCACAGAAAGGGTTCGTCAAGATCTCGGCATACCGCGATCGTGACAACGTGATTATCCAGCTCTCGGATGACGGCGCCGGTATCAATGTGAACCGTGTTAAGGCAAAAGCGATCGAAAAAGGACTCATCACCCCGGAAGCAGCCGAAACCTTCACGACCGATCAGGCAATCGATCTCCTGTTCCAGCCCGGGTTCTCCACAGCGGATAAAATCTCTGACATCAGTGGAAGGGGTGTCGGGCTCGATGTGGTGAAAAAAGCGATCGAAGCGCTGAAAGGAACGATCCGGGTGGAGACCACACAGGGACAGGGGAGCCGGTTCGAGCTCCTGCTCCCGCCCACGATGGCGATTGTTGACGTGATGATCGTAAAGATCAACGGGAAACGTCTCGGCATTCCCATCAGCAGTATTGTTGAGGTTGCCAACTTCCAGAGGAATGCAACCCACAGGATCGGCAAAGGCGAAGCGATCCTCTTAAGAAACGAAGTGATCCAGATCCTCTGGTTAACCGAGCTGGTCGGGGAATCAGAGCATTGTGAGATCCTCATCGTTGTGCAGTACCAGAAACGAAAGTGTTGCATTCCGGTGGATATCGTTGAAGGCAAGCAGGAAGTGGTTGTGAAGCCATTATCCAGTTTTATCGGGAATACCCGGGGCGTAAGCGGTGTGACCATCCTTGGCGATGGGACTGTGGTTCCGGTGCTTGATGTGAATACGTTGGTGTAGGAGACAGACATGGAATTATCGACAGTTCAGGCAGATGCAATTCAGGAACTCGGGAATATCGGGGCGGCGCATGCAGCGACCACGCTCTCCCAGATGCTGGGCAGCACCATTGAGATGCGGGTCCCTGATGTTAGAGTGGTGGATCTTGCGCGACTTGGGGAATATATGGGTGAAGAGTCGGCAGCGATGGTGGCGTTTGAGCTCCAGGGGGAGATCCCCCATGGCGGCTATATCCTGTTCTACATCACCCGCGAATCTGCCATCCGCCTAACCAACACGATGCTCGGTCAGACCGAGATGAACCGCCCGTTAAACGAGATGGATGAGAGCGCACTTTTGGAAGTGGGCAATATCATGGTCTCTGCGTTCCTGGATGCGACAGCAGAACTGCTCGGTTTTGTGATGCTCCCGTCTCCGCCCGCGCTCACCATCGACATGGCACATGCCGCCATGCAATCCCTCATCGCGGTCATGAATGGTGAGACGAATGAAGTGTTACTCTTCTCGACAGAACTTGTCTGCGAAGAGCATAAGATCGATAGTGACATCATCCTGATGCCCGAGACGAACACGTTACAAAAGATCGTTAAGAAACTTGAAAATATCATGAACGGCAATTAGCCGTAAAAGGGACATCTATGCCAGATTCACAACTCCCAAGCGAACATCCGGTGATGATCGGTATTGGTGAATACCGGGTCGGTTCGTTCCCGATGATGACCATCGGTCTGGGATCCTGCATAGGGCTTACCCTGTATGATCCGATTCATAAGGTTGGGGCGATGGTGCATATCATGCTGCCTGAAAGCGCCAATCGCACGGATCGCCCGGGGAAATATGCAGATACGGCGGTTCCCCTGCTTGTGAATGAACTGGTAGCTGTCGGTTGCAAGAACCGGTCCATCATTGCAAAGATGACTGGCGGAGCGTGTATGTTTGAGTATTTCGGGACCAACCTGAATATTGGCATGCGGAATGCCGAAAAGGTCAGGCAGATGCTTAACGAGTACCATATCCATCTGGCAGCAGAGGATGTTGGGGGCAAGGTCGGTCGCTCGGTAACATTCCTGCCAGACAGGGATGGTTCGGTTACAGTCCGGAGAGCGGATGGGACATCAAGCAATCTCTGAACTCATCGTCGTCGTCATTATTCTTCTATCCATTATTCCAGCAATGGCTTTTTCAGATAATTCTTCGAGTGTTTCCCGCGAGAATGTGACAACCACAGAACCGGTTCCCTATACGATCAAACTGTTCATTCCCACGACGCGCATGATCCATTCAGACCAGATCACGGATCTGATCAACGGGCACAATGGGGATGTAATTATTGCCACTTCGTTTGGCATCTCGACCTATAACGGGAGCTGGAGCACCCGGCACCTGAACCTTGATAACATCTCGTTGGGACTGATGGATGATTATGTGACCGCAGTTGAATATGATCATGACGGGAATCTCTGGATCGGGTATTCCGGTGGATTGCAGATCTATAATGGCAGGTATTACCGCACGATACGGGATCAGCAACTTTTAAAAGAGACGCGCATCCTCGATCTTCAGCGCTGGAATGACGAGATGTGGATTGCCACGGGTCATGCAGGAATCCACCGGTACCGGAATGAGACCTGGATCTGGTTCCAGCCGGGCGTCAAGAACGGATCCGGTTTTTATGAGGTGGATAGCATGGCACTCGATCCCGCAGGAAATATGCTCGTCATCGCTACCCCGGAAGAGGGATTATGGATTGTCAGACCGGAGAATGATACCGTTCAGTTCGTGCTGCTCGCAGGAAAAAGTGAGACCTTTGGATT
>JAQTSH010000094.1:2714-6294 GCA_028711405.1 Methanoregula sp. | reverse complement strand
ATCGTGAACGAACTGATCAAAAACGGTCATATCTACAAACAGAGCGTGCACCAGGCGTACTGCACCCGGTGCAAACGGTTCCTCCCGGACCGGTACGTGGAGGGTATCTGTCCCCACTGTGGCACCCCCGCCCGGGGTGATGAATGTGACCAGGGGTGCGGGAAACACCTTGAGCCCGGCGAGATCAAGGATCCGGTCTGCAAGATCTGTGGCACGAAAGCCGAGTTCCGGGACCAGGAGCACTACTTCTTCAGGCTCTCACAATTCAAGGACTTCCTGCTCACGTTCCTTGACTCGGTGAAGGGAACGTCGAACGCTAAAAACTACGCGATCGGCTGGATCAAAGAGGAGCTCCATGACTGGTGCATCACCCGCACACTCGAATGGGGCGTGAAGTTCCCCGGGCGGGATGACCTTGTGGTCTATGTCTGGGTGGATGCCCCGATCGGCTACATCGCATTCACTGAAGAATGGGCAGCCGGGGCAAACGAAGACTGGAAACGGTTCTGGTGCGGGGAAAACCGGGTGACACATTTCATTGGCGGCGACATCATCTACCACCACTGCATCTTCTGGCCCGCGCTTCTTGCCGCTACGGGGTACGGCGTCCCGCACGCGATTGTTGCGTCGGGCATGGTGAAGGTGGACGACCACAAGTTCTCGAAGTCCCGGGGTTATGTGGTCTGGACGAACGAAGACTATCTCGACCGGGGACTGCCTGCCGATTACCTGCGCTACTACCTGCTCGCGTACACGAGCCACACAAAAGAACTGAATTTTTCATGGAAGGTCTTTGGTGAGCGGATTAATAATGAAGTCGTGAATATCCTCGGGAACTTCATCTACCGCACGCTATTCTTCGCAACCAAAGAGTTCGGGGGTGTGCCAACCGTTCCTGTCGAACAAAAAGTCCTCCTTGAGATCGAAAAGAGCATGGCAACGGTCGACCACCTGATGAAGGAATACGAGTTCAAAGGTGCTGTTGATGCGATCATGGCACTTGCTGCGTTCGGCAATACCTACATCCAGACGAGCGCTCCGTGGAAGCTTGTCAAGACGGACCGGGCGGCAGCAGCTCAGGTGATCAAAAACTGCATCCAGGTCACCCATGCGCTTGCCCTCTTAATCGAACCGGTGATGCCGGAGAAAGCACAAGCCTGCTGGACGATGCTGGGACACAATGATGCTGTCGGTACGCACCCGGTGCGGGATGCGCTCGTACCGGTTCCGGAGGGGAGCATCCAGACACCCGGTCCGCTCTTTTCGAAGATGGATGAGGAACAGGTAGCAGAACTTGACGCGCTACTCCAGAAACGGGTCGCGGAGGCGAACAAAAAGATGGAAAAGAGTCCTGTGGTATCATTCGAGGAGTTCCAGAAACTGGAACTCAGGACCGGTCGCGTACTCGCGGCTGAACTGGTGAAAAAGTCGAACAAACTGTTGAAATTGCAGGTCGATATCGGGAGCGAAACCCGGCAGATCGTGGCAGGCATACAGCAGTTTTACACGCCGGACGAACTGATCGGACGGGATGTGGTTGTTGTGGTCAATCTCGCGCCGGCGAAGATCTTCGGGGTGGAGAGCAACGGTATGGTGCTTGCTGCGGGGGATGCTGCTTCGCTCCTTGTGCCATTCAAGCCGGTTGAACCGGGAACAAAGATCCGGTAAATCGAAAGATGAAAAGGAAATAATCCGGGATTGTGGGAGTATTAAAGAACTCGTATATCATTGAATGTTTCCACCGATTGGGAGGTTTCAGCCTCTGCCGGGCATATCTAGTATTTGTCGCCCGTTTTCGGTATATTGAGCGATGGAGAGAATCATTACAATTTTCGTACCATCACCGGGATCGGTTCAGCACGCGGATTCCCACGTCCCCTTCCGAAAAATGTAAGCGTCGTGATTCACGCCAGACCTGCGAATACCGGAAGTCAGCGGATGAACAGATCCTAAAAAAACATGATCCACTTCAACGGGAAATGTCCAATGTCGTTGCCAACTTCGCCTTCAGCTTGGTATAGCACAGATCACAGAGAATCTTCTTCTTCCCGTCCAGTTCATCAAGCCCGCCAGGACGGAACATGATACACTCCCGGTCTTCACAATGCCCAAGCCCCAACAGGTGCCCAACCTCATGCGTTCCCTCTTTAATGAGCCTGTCGATGATGTCCGCGTCATCGCCGGATTTTCCATAAAACTCATTTGCCAGCCGGGCACTTGATACCACCGCCGCGCCGACAGATTCACGGGCAAGACCAAAGACCGAACTACTCCCTTTCCGGAATAAATCCTGCGAGACGACCAGAAGGACAGGTTCATGGATATCGTGCCGGTACTTGTAAGCAGAAAGGCTGTCAAGAAGCACCTGCGCGTCTACCTGCCGGCGTTCATTCACATACCCCATCATCCGCACGGGATTCTCTGTAACGGTTGCCGGTACACCGAGGATTGCAGAGATGCTGCGGGCAACCGGCACCTGAAGACCATCGGGCGCCAACGAATCCCAAAAAATATGGATATGCATCGATATATGCTGTTGGATGGGCGGCTATAAACATATTGAGAAATGTGTCGGCAGTTATATCGCTGCACACTACAAGGATGCCATAGAGATCGGCATCGGGCGTAACACTGACGCAGCGCAGTGCATCTACGATGCCGGAACCGCTATCCGCTGCACCGACATCCACCCGTTTTTGCACACGGCGTGCCTCCGGTTTTTTGTAAATGACATATTCGAACCGGATGTGACATTATACGCGGGTGCGGACGTCCTCTACGCGATACGTCCTGCCGAAGAAATGATACCCCCGCTCATCCAGCTTGCCGCGCGGCTGAACTGCGACCTGTTGGTGTACCATCTTGGCTTCGAATCCTATGACGATGGCGGCGAGAAAATCGAATGCGGGGTGATCCTCCACCGCTACAACACGCATCAGAACCCATCAAAGAGCGTCGCCTGATTCTTCGCAGTCGTCCGTTTCTCTGCGGGCTTTTCTATCGGTTTTTCTGCCGGCTTCTCACTCGGTTTCTCAGGTTTCACGACCGGTTTCTCTGCCGGTGCGCCCGTTGATTTAACGGGCGACTTCGCCGAAGATTGTGCCGGAAAGTGATCCAGCGTACCAGAAGAACGCCCTCCCGGAGATGCCGGTGCAGCGGCAGGCACCCCGGTCTCCTGCGCCGGAACAGTCCGCGCAGCAGAAACAGGTTTTACCTTCTTCACTTTCACCTGCTCTGCGCGCTCACGTTCCCGCTCCGCAAGTGTGAGCGCTTTTATGATCTCCGATGACCGCGCACGGTCATTTAGGAAAAAGTTGAGCTGGTCAGCGTCCAGCACAAGCTCACGGGCATATGATTCCGGATCCCGCTCCACCAGCTGCGCGATCGTGCTGATATACTTCTCGCGCACGGTGCTCTGCGGGAGATGCGTGATCGCAGCAAGTTTGCCGAGCACCGATGCGCGGATCGATTTCTGTTTCTTCGCGGTCGACATCTTCTGCCAGCGTTCGGGGGGCATGATCCGGGCGTGAATTCCTTTTCCCTCCGCCGCATCAGCAACCCCGAGGAGCATCAGCGCTGT
>JAQTSH010000094.1:0-2614 GCA_028711405.1 Methanoregula sp. | reverse complement strand
GTCTTGCCGATGCCGGGCTTACCGTACAGGAGAAGCGGTTTTGATCTCCTCGTCCAGTTCTGTGCCCAGGCTGCCATCTGGTGTACGACAGTGGGGTTGCCGACGATATCCTGCAGGTGTGCCGGACGATATTTCTCAGTCCAGTCCATACAGACACGTTGACTGGACATCAAATAAATTATCTCTGATGAGGCTCCAAATACCGTACAGACAAATTGTTTGTCTGACAGTTCAGGTGACACCGTGGTTCACAACTGCTCCACAGAGACGATCGCAAAGGTAGTCCAGGAATACGAGGGCGTAAAACGGAAACATGCTATTGGCGAGATGGTCAAGGCATTACGCATAGATGCGCCCCATGTTGTCGCCTCGTTCGGGGAAGATGCGGCAGTGATCGAGCATAACGGAGAGGCGCTGCTTCTTGCCGCTGACGGTATCTGGAGTAAACTCATGGAAGCGGATCCGTACTGGGCGGGGTACTGCTCGGTTCTCGTCAACATCCACGACATCGCTGCAATGGGCGGGCGCCCGATTGCCATGGTGGATGTCTTCTCCATGTCAGAGAACACAACCCAGGACCTGGTGGTGAAAGGGATGCATGACGCATCCGCCCAATTCGGCGTCCCGATTGTCGGCGGGCACCTCCATCCTGACGCGCCCTATTCTGTGATCGATGTCTCGATTCTCGGTTCCGCGAAACTCGAATCGGTCATCTACAGCAACACTGCCCAGACAGGCGACCGAGTCGTTGCTGCTATAGACCTGTCCGGGCGGGTTCACCCTTCCTGTGCACTCAACTGGGATTCGGTCTCCATGAAATCAGCGGCGGCGGTCCGCGCCCAGATCGCACTCCTGGAACAGATCGGCGATGCGCATCTCGTCACGGCAGGTAAGGACATCAGCAACCCGGGCATCATCGGCACGCTCGGTATGCTTCTTGAGGTGAGTGGAAAAGGCGCGGAGATCGATCTCAGCCTGATCCCGATACCGGACCTTGCCCTGCACCACATGACATTTGAGCAGTGGGTGAAGATGTATCCGGGCATGGGATTTGTCTTTACCGCGAATGCCTGCCATGTGCAGGAACTCATCACACGCTTTGCGGCAGTCGGTATGACGGCAAGGGCTATCGGGACTGTAGATGATTCACGGAAACTCAGTATCATCTATGACAACCATGAGACGCAGGTCTTCGACTTTTTCCAGAATGGGATTATGCACCTGTTTTATGGGGATATGCCGTGCCAGCAGCGATAAAACGGATCGGTATCGGTATTGGTGACGATGCAGGGAAGGTGATCGACAGCGCCTGCCGGGTGAGCGGAGCCTGTGAGATCATCTGCTATTGCCTGCCGGGCACCGTTAAGGAAAAACCTGCGGTAACGGGTGTCCAAATCCGGGAATGTGAATATCCGGAGCACGCGCTTGTCGATGATTTGATGTCAGACGCCATTGATGCAGCTGTGCGGGGAACGCTTCCCGCGAGTGCGACCTTAAAAGCGCTCAAACGGGCAGCAGGTGTGGATCATCTCGAACGGATCGCGCTTCTTGAGACCGTGCACGGTAGAAAATTCCTCTTCGCGCCGGTTGGTGTTGATGAGGGTTGGACCGTTCAGGACAAGCTCGCCCTCATTGCAAAAGGGCGGGTGATCGCAAAGAAGTTCCATCTCCCGGAGAGAGTCGGAGTTCTGTCCGGGGGGAGATACGGGGATATTGGCAGGCACGCTCTCGTGGACCGGAGCCTTGCAGACGCTGAACTTGTTGCCCGGTTGGGTGACGCAACGCACTACGAGATCCTGATCGAGGATGCCATCGGGACGTGCGGGCTTATCATCGCCCCGGATGGGATCTCCGGTAACCTCGTTTTCCGGACGCTGACGTTCCTTGGAGGAGGATACGGACATGGCGCGCCTGTGGTAAATATCGACAGATTATTTGTGGATACTTCGCGCGCCTCACCGGATTACACGAATGCGTTATTGCTTGCCGTATCGCTGTTAGAATAAATTTAAATCGCGTTTTTCGGGTATTTTTTTAAATCATTCGATTTTACAGGCATAAATTATATTCTGCGAAACCTGTGGAATCAAGGGTTGGAACTTTGCAGCAAATTGTCCGAAATCGTTTTGCACAGTATTCCAGCGATTTTTCACAAAAAGTTTAAATATACATCAATTCACTTAATTTTTGAGGTAAGATTATGGCAGATTTACCAATTGCCGCAGTTGTACGGATTGCAAAAAAGAATGGAGCCGAAAGAGTCGGAAGCGATGCTGCTGAGGCAATCGTCCAGAGAGCCGAGAAGTATATCGCAACGCTGACCAAGGAATCCAACAAGCTTGCCGCTCACGCGGGCAGAAAGACGATCAAGAAAGAAGATGTTGACCTGGCGGCAAAGTCATAAATCAACTCTTTTTTCCCGGTCACCGGGCTTTGGAATTTTTTGCACTCCCGCGAAGCGTTTGATATAACGAGGGACCTAGGTATGCCGTTTTCTACATCAAGGTACGTGGGTTTGGTCGCGTGAGAAGATTAGAACATGCAGTGCACAGAAAATTTTTCACACCCCGCCACCATAGAGCATGACCTCACCAATGCACTCCATCTAATTGAC
>JAQTSH010000093.1 GCA_028711405.1 Methanoregula sp. | reverse complement strand
TGTAAAGACCGAGTCTTTCTTTGCTCTCTTTTTGTGCACGAGTATATTTTATCATTTGTATTAATTGTACTTTTGGGTTAGTGGTTATAATTCAATGCTACTTTTCCTGAGGGTTCGCAAAGTGAGACGGATGACCTTCCGTGGAGTGAGGGAGGGGAGTAAGGCATGTGCCTTAACAGTCAGGGGATATCCGGGCAATCCATCTTCCGTGGGAATACCATCTCCCGTTGGACATCTGTAAATCCTGACAAAATACGGGTTCATCGATAATGCTTGAAAAAAACCACAAAAAAACCAGATAACACGTTCATCATTACTCCTGAAGGAATTAAGTAATATGAAAAAAACTGGAAAACAACGATACCCGGTATCAGGTATGTAAACGACACCCCGTGTACGGCATCAGGAAATGTTCACAACGGCTTCTTATGTAACCGGTGGGATTCATACGGAAGTAAGCGCTCGCCCTGTCCTTTACCGTAGTAGGCTTCTGCAAGTTTCTGGTGAAACCGTTGCATCACCTGCAGTTGTTTCGCTGCCTGTAATTCTCTCACTTTCTCTTCGGATCTATTGAGACCTTTGTGCGCCTCACGCATTTTTTGTCGGGTTTCTTCAGAATGATGTTTGCCGAACCTCGGGTGATTTTCCCCTTTCTTTGCTTCACTCATTTTCCGTCGGGTTTCTTCAGAATGGTGTCTGCCGAGCATCGGGTTGATGGTGCCTTTCTTTGCCTCACGCATTTTCCGTCGGGTTTCTTCTGAAGGGTGTTTGCCGAACATCGGGTGATTTTCCCCTCTCCGTATTTTACTTACTTTCATTCTGCGTTCCCGCTCTTTTTGTGGATCTGCACTATCTCCCCGTCTCATGGTCTGTCCATTCCCGCTACGATGATTCTGTTTTCCATACCCTCACATGAATTGATGTTTGTCATACCCTCCGGCTCTATCCTGACCCGGTATTTCTCAAGCGTTCGTCATCCGTGATCATCCGGTCAAAACAAGGGAATGGTGTATCCTCCGGGCTACAATTCCCCTATCTTCCCGACGAGGTAACGGGCAATCTTCGTGGCATCACCGACATCGATTCTCCCATTGTTGTTGAAGTCTGCATCCGGGATGAGATCGGGGGTATACCCAACCACCATGTAGGCAGTTTTGGCAGTGTCACCGATGTCGACCCATCCGTTCCCGTTGAGATCGCCACGGTGCCGGAAGATGAGTGCAGTCCCGTTGACTGTATCGAACGTGCAGTAATTGAATGCACCATCACTCCACCGTGCATCCCTGAATACCAGGGGTGTTGAAGATCCAGTATCCCCCGTGCTTGTCGTATTTAAAAGGAAAACCGGGACCGGTGCGCCGATAGTAATGTCATCAGTGCTGGTGAGACTGATCCGGATCAATCCGGATGTTGCATTCACGACAAGATTGCCTCCCGGCGCATAGGATTCGTTCAGGGTGATCTCGTTGACCCGGATGACCGATGGATCGTACGTGAGGTTAAATGAGATGCCGGTTCCACCGGTGATGTTCGTCACCCGGACCGGGATCCTGGTGGGGGTATTCTGGTAGAGCGACGCATCCGGGAGAATCAGCCGGGCGTGGTCGGTAGTGTTCCCGGAGACCGAGATATACCCGGTCTTCGTTGTGGTGTTACTCCCGGCTGCATTTGTGGCGATCAGGGATACCGTGAATGTCCCGGCGCTTGTGTACGTGAAGACCGGGTTCTGCACCGCGGCACTGCTTCCGTCACCAAAGTCCCATGCCCATGAAGTCGGGGTGTTCGTCGATTCGTCCGTGAAGGTAACAGTCAGGGGAGCGGTGCCGGAGATTACGTTCGCCGTGAAGTGAGCAACCGGTGCCAGGGAACCGGTCACGGTGATGTAACCGGATTTCGTCATGCTGTCGGTGCCTTTTGTACTTGTCACCGTGAGTTTCACGGTGTAGGTACCGCGAGTATTATATGCGTAGACCGGGTGCTTCTGCGTCGAGAAGTTTCCATCCCCGAACGACCAGTTCCACGCGAAGGGTGAACCGGTCGATGTGTCGGTGAACTGGACGGTTAACGGTGCTGTCCCGCTCGTCACATTTGCACTGAACGCCGCAACCGGGGTCGACTCTCCGGTGACCATGTAACCGCTCATCGGTTTGTCAGCGGTGAGGGCGTTTGTCCAGGCGACCATGTCGTTGCCATTGTTCGAATTCTTGCAGTAGGCATAGATGTTGAAGACCGCAACTGAGCCGAGGTTCTGGAGCGAGTAGTTGATCCGCACTGCGCCCCGGTTCACGAGAGCGGTGTTCGGGCGAAGCACACCGGCATTCAGGTCGATAAACATCACCTGGAAGGTGTTTTTTGTTTCACTCATGTTCTGCCCGGAATAGATCGGGTAGGTATACCCGTTTCCGGACGGTTTCCAGATCTGTGGCCCGTAGCAGAAGTCACTCTTCGTGAAGGTTTCATTCAGGGCAACAGGCTGATAGGTCACGTTGTCAGGAGACGGGGGCTGGTTACTTACCGGGTTCGGGGTCCAGGTATAGCCGTCGGATTTCACATTCAGCCTGAAGTTATCCGGGATCGTGCCGTTCACGGCGACTAAAAGGATGATCTCATCCTCATAGCCCTTTCCGCCTGAGTCTGTCGCATAGAAGGTGCCATCCAGGTTTCCGGTGGTCGTTACTTGTCCATTGTTTACCGCAGGATCGGTGGTGAGGTGCAAGGCGTTAAGACCGCTGTTGGCGCCATTGAACAGAATATAGTACGTGTTGTTGCCGAATGCATTGTACTTCGCACCGGCTCCGTTCGCGACTCCGACAAAGATGTTGTTGTAGTCGGGGAGAATCTGCGATACGGTGATGTAATCCGACCGGGTGATGGTGTTCGTGCCTTTGTCGTTTGCTACCGTGAGGTTCACGGTGTAGGTCCCGCCTGTTGTGTACGTGTGGGTCACGTTCTGTCCGGTCGCATTGGTGTCGTCACCGAAGTCCCATGCCCATGTAGTCGGGGAGCCGGTTGACGTGTCGGTGAACTGGACGGCAAGCGGTGTTGTCCCGCTCGTCACATTTGCGCTGAATGCTGCAACCGGGGCTTTCTGGCTTCTTGCGGGGATTACCGAGTATCCGCTATACCCGCTGCCGCCCATCAGCCTGTTCGTCCACGCGATGACATTATAGCCCTGGTTTGCATGGTAATCGTAAGCGTAGGAATTAAACGCGAGGAAACTGTGGAGATTCTCCACCGAGTACTCAATCTTCGCCGCCCCGTTGTTGACGAGGTTTGTGTCCTGCCCCAGCTGTCCCACCCGTGTGTCAATGAACATGAGCCTGAATGTGTTTGTCGTGTTCGTCATGTCCTGACCGTCATAGAGAGGGTACGGGGTTACTTCCCCGCTCGGGCGCCAGATCTGGGGTCCGTAGATAAAATCGTCCTTAGTAAAGTGCTCGTCCACGACACCTGCTTCATACGTGATATCCGATGGCAGCGGTTTCTCCTCAAGACCGGGTTTCGGGGTCCAGTTGTAACCGCTCGACCGGATGTGGAGCCGGAAGTCATCGGGGATAGTCCCGTTTACGGCGACCGCGAGGATACAATTGTCTGCATACCCGCTCCCTCCCGTATCGGTGATGTAAAACACTCCGGTCTGGTTGTCGGTTGTAGTCACCTGTCCGTAGGGGGAGGCGAGACTGGTAGTGATATGATGGGCATTCTGTCCCTTGCCCGGGCCGAAAAATCCTACGTAGTAGGTGTTGTTGCCGTACCCGTCATATTTCACGCCAGCGTCATTTGCGACGGAAAAGAAGCATTTATTGTAATCGGTGAGGGGCTGCGATACGGTGAAGGCGCTGACCGGGGCACTGGCTAAACGAATTTCTCCGGTGGCATACGTCCTGCTGGTCGTATTTGCCGGGAGTTCGGCATCCGGAGATTGCCCGGTGTGAATGAGATCCTGCGGGGATACTTGCAATGGGTGACCGGTAAGGTCTGCCATTACCGGGACAACCATGCATGCCAGAAGAGTGATGATGAGCCCGAACTTCACCAGAAACGGGAATTTACCGGGGTTCTTATGATTGCCCGTGGTAAAACTCCGTTCAGTCATCCCCGTGGTGCTGCGATCTGCCCTCATCATCGTGATGACGTTGTCCTTTTTTCGGCTTGTGCACCCCTCCGGTTCCTGCTGCGGGACGTAATTCCCCACCGTGGGGAAAGCATTCACATCTTCTTCCACAGGACCACCCCGACTCCGATAACACCGACGACGATGAGGGCATCAAGCAGGAGCTCAGCTACCTTTGTCCCGACGGGAGAATAGCCGCTTGTACCCGGTGTGGTGGAGGTAATGGTCGTCGTCCGGACCGGTGTAACGGTTTGTTGTTGATTGGCTCCGGTTGAATCCTGCCCGGCATCATACTGGTCTGAGGAGATCCAGTCGTCCCCGTAGGGAGCCGGTGTTTCAGTTACCCGTATGTACGCCGGGTGGGTGAGATTGAACACCTTTCCCTCCGAAGTAGTCACGGTCAGATTCACCGAGTAATTTCCTATCTTATTAAAAACGGACACAGGGTTCTGTTCTAAGCTGTCCGGAACGTTGTCCCCGGTGAAGTCCCATGCCCAGCGTGAAATATTTTTCATCGTCGTGGTATCACGGAACCTGACGGTGAGCGGGGGAATACCGGTTGTCAGGTCAGCGGTAAAATTGACCCGGTAGGAAACTGAACTGGTGACCGGGCTGCTGCTGTCGCTGCCCCCGCTATCTCCTCCGGAAGAACCGGACGGACTTCCTCCTGTCGATGTGACCGTGATATAATCTGTTTGGGTCTTTGTCGCACTGATTCCCTGGTTATTCGCTGCGGTCAGTGCGACGGTATATTTACCCGGGCTCGCGTAGGTATGTACCGGGTTTTTGTCGGTTGAGGTACTGCCGTCGCCGAAATCCCATGCGCTGGTCGTGACCGACTGGAGGGTTGTATCGGTGAACTGCACGACGAGTGGGGCTGTACCCGAGGTTACATTTGCTATAAAATTTGTATCCGGTGGATGGTATACCGGGGTACTGCCCTCAACGGTTGGGAACTCGGATGCCCTGTTGAGATAATTTGTCCCAAGAACGGTATACCCGCTGCATCCCGTCCCGACAAGCCTGTTTGCCCATGAAATACCTTTTCCCTGTGTTGTGTTGTCGTTCCAGGCGTACGTATTGAACGTGGCAACCGTATCCAGGTTCTCTATCGTGTACTCAACTTTCACCGCACCCTTGTCCGTAAGGGTGGATACATCGATTTCCCCATTCGCCCCGAGGGGTCCAGCCTTGAGATCCACGAACATCAGCTTGAACGTGTTCGTGGTGTCGGTCATATCCTGCCCGTAATAGAGCGGGTAATCAGCCGGGGGGTTATTCCCGGCAGGTTTCCAGGTCTGTGACCCGTAGACGAACTGTGATTTGGTAAACGTCGTGTCTACGGCACCGGAATTGTACATTACCTGGGTGAGGGAAGGGGGTGTATTGATTGATCCGGTCGGCTTCCAGGAGTATCCGCTGGATTTTATGTGGATTGAAAAATTACCGGGGATGTCACCTTTCACTGCAACCAGAAGAACCGCGTTATCCTGGTATCCCCTGCCACCTGTTTCCGTAATATAGAACGTCCCGGACTGGGACGTGGTTGTCGAAACCTGTCCAAAGTTCGGCAGGTCGGTAGAACTTGCTGCGATATGGAGGGCATTGAGACCGCCCCCGCCAACCTGGTTGAACTTAAAATAATAATACCCGGTTTGCTGGTTCGCAAAGGCAAGATTGCTGATATCGCTTTTTCCCGGGATGATCCCCAGTGCAGGAGGATTATCATCTGCCGCTGCGGGCAGAATACAGCATAGTGTCAGAAAAAAAACGAATGCTACGAGTATCCATACCTTCGTGTAATGAGATTCTGGTTTCTGATCGTTCATGAAGAATGCTCCGGTATACCGTTTAGCCACAATTGTTAATTTATTACTATTAAGTATTCTGACAGGATAACTTTTTTTATTTGAACGTACGGGGAACGGCTCACCTGATGGGTTACTGTTTTATCTGGATGGATCCGGTTCAGTTCATCGGGTACCCTGAAATTTTGACAATACAGGAGATTTTTCCGGATCACCCATTCTCTCCATGTATGTTCCGGAAGATTCCTGCGATCTGCCGGTATCCGTGTACCTGCTATGGATAAGATTCCTGAATGGGGCTTCAGGTTAATGATCTGAGAATGCGGTAAGCTAACGAGGAGTCGCGTAATGCGAATCCAAAAGTCCTTTCAATGTGTTCAGATGCGATTCAGTTTT
>JAQTSH010000092.1 GCA_028711405.1 Methanoregula sp. | reverse complement strand
TATAATAAAAATCCGCATGAAGCCAAAGACTACGCATCAAAACAATGAAAAATTTTCAATTCCACAAGCAATTTCCGGTTGTGTTTCGTGTCGCCGGCAATTCTTTTAAATTTTCATGACTGGAAAATCTCAATACATCGTGTACCTCAAATGCCCAGGTAAGGTTCAACACATCGTGCACCATTTAAACCTGAAACTCAAAAAAATGATTTGAAAGATCATGCACGGATTCTTTTATCTGGTTCTTCTCCCGATTTAGGATGACATCAAATTGGTAAAAAGGCTGATTCAACCTACATTTTGATAAATTCTATAGAATTGAGGTTTTTGAGTTAGAAAATTCCGACCATTTTATCTAAAAAATTTTATTATTGTAGATAAACGTTGTGCCTTCCCAAATCAATCAAATTTTCCCCCGCACTTTCGTCGCTACGGGGGGGCACTGCGACCCCCCTTCGCCCCTCACCCATCGGGACGTGTTCCTCCTCACCTCTGTGAGGTGAGGCAGTAAAGAGGATGCCTCCGCCTTGAGCGGCTGAAGTTCATGGGGCTAATGGCATATTTCCTGAATTTTTGATCTGGGAAAATCTCAAAAACTTTCTTCCAAAACTTGGAGAAGAGCCCAAATTACGGATATTTTTGTCGGGGATTTATACACTGCTACCTCATTTTCACGTTTTGATCCCGCTTGTGATGCTCTTTGCGGTATGACACAATATTTTGAGATTTTTCCCGTCAGTTGAAGGAACATCGAACGACGCGAAAAAATTCCGTGCATTAAAACCCCTGGCACAATAAAAACCAGGACGCAAAAAAAAGGATTATTTTTTATTTGCAAGAATAATCTCGATACTGGATACATTTGTTTTTCCAGAATCGGTATCGATCACTTCTGTTGAAGTAAGAATCTCTTTTTTTGCGACACCTTCCAGAAACCGGTTCAGCGAGATCTCGGCGGTATCGACCGCACGGGAAATGGCTTTGCCACGGGCTTTGATCGCGACTTCTTCGGCACCATTATTGAACTGTGTGACTACTGCAAGGACGTAGTTCATGACGGGTTTGTTACCAACGAACACTGTGTTCTCTTTTGTCTGCTGCATGGTTCCCTCACAAGAATTTTTAGAGATATTTCTTCTTTGTGATCAGTTCTGCGTTCAGTACACTTGCACCTGCAGCGCCACGGATTGTGTTATGTCCCATCGCGATGAACCGGAGACCCTCTCGCACTCTTCCGACAGAAACAGTCATCCCTTTGCCGCGCATCCGGTCCAGGCGGGGTTGCGGGCGATCGTCATCGTCAAACAGGTGTACCGATTCGTGGGGCTGTGTCGGGAGGGTTTTAATTGGGGGTTTGTACGTGAGAAATGCTTTTTTGATCTCATCCACCGGTTCCCTGATATCGACCCAGACCGCCATGGTATGTCCATCGATGACCGGCACCCTGTGACAACTGGCACTTACCGTGAACGGGGCGTTTACAATCTTCTTGCCCTTAAGTGTGCCCATGATCTTACGGGTCTCGGTCTCCATTTTCTCCTCTTCTTTGCCGATATAGGGAATGACATTGTCGTAAATCGACATCGCTGCTACACCGGCAAATCCTGCACCAGAGATCGCCTGCATGGTCGCCACCCGTATATCCGTCCAGGAAAATTTTTTGAGCGGCGCAAGTGCCGAAACAAGCATGATGGTGGAGCAGTTCGGGTTTGTGACGATAAACCCGTCCCTTCCGGAATCCCGCTGGACATCAATAAGACCCAGGTGTCCGGGATTCACTTCAGGAACAACGAGCGGAACATTGGGTTCCATGCGGTGGGAACTCGCATTACTGCATACCGCTATTCCCGCATCAGCAAACTCGTTCTCTACATCAAGCGCGATCTCTGCCGGCAGTGCAGAGAAGACCAGATCGACATCCTTCATCGCTTTAGGCGAGATTGGCGTGACTTTGGTCTTCGCGATCTTCTCCGGAAACGGCGTTTCAAGACGCCAGTTTACGACGTTTCCATACGGTTTTCCCGCACTCCGTTCAGAAGCGGCGAGCGTCGACAGGTTGAACCAGGGATGATCCGCCAACTGTTCAACAAATCTCTGACCCACCGCACCTGTAGCTCCGAGCACTCCAACATTGATCATACGTGACAGGTCCTGTGTTATTCGTGTTTCCCGTTCTCTGTGAATTCGGGTGTAAAATTCCATTACATTTGTGATAATAAAAACATTGTTTTTTAATCTTTCCCGGTTTTCACTAACAAAAAAATTATCATCCGACGATCAAGGGGCACAAGGTCCGGAAATTTTGTCCCGAAGTGGGGTGGTGGGGTTATTCTGGAAGTGGTGTGGGCACATCTGATAGGTCAAGAGACCGTTCGATCCTGGCGTGTGTATCTGCCGATGGGGGAGATTAACACAATTATCCAGGTATTCCATGAGCACCCCCCTCTCATGGGGTCGCTCACATTCGCGAAATTTCAATCCGCCCCCTCACATACGACAAATCGTTTGAACCGCTGGAGTATCGCACAAAAAGGGGTGCCCGGTTATAAACAGGAACCGGGATTGATGAGCCGCCCCTTGACCGGATCAATAACCTTCAGCACCCCGCTCTACGGATTCTAAACGTTTCCGATAAGCGATTATCACTGTACTGGCATGCATCTACCGGGAAAAAACGGCTTATTCTCACCCGATGCCGATGCTTAAAATCAATTCCTGTTTTTTCCCGAAATAATGAGATCCAAAAGAGCCGTGCGTGCCTGAACCAGACGGGTTTACTCTCAATAACCGCACCTCCTGAAATTGCCAAGGGATGTGTCATCAGGAACCCGGCAAACCGTGCCAGATCTTAAGCGAACCCTATGAATCCATAATGACAAAAAACGAATGAAAACGATAAGCCGTTTTCAAAAAAATTGCTCATTCCATGTGAATAGCTTCAGAGGGGCAGACATCAACGCAGGTTTCACAGTCCACGCACATGTCCTTGTCCACTTTTGCCTTCTCGTTCTCCAGCGTGATCGCGGATGCCGGGCACTCATTCACACAGGTTTCGCACCCGGTACACTTCGTAATATCAACAACAGCTACCAATTAATTCACTCCCTCTACTATTTCATCAAATACAAAAAATAGGTTTCGATTTTTCACAAAAAATGGCGAGATCTTTAGAGCCCAAGTACATCGCTCATAGCGTACATACCCGGCTTTTTACCGACGACCCAGTGAGCTGCCCGCAACGCCCCGCTGGCGAATACCGACCGGTCGTAAGCGCGATGGGAGAGCTCGATCGTCTCAAAATTCTTCGAGAACGAGACTGTATGATCGCCGACGATATCTCCGCCCCGGATCACATGGACACCGATCTCGTCTGCCCGTTCCGTTATGCCCTCACGCCCGTACTGTTTTTTACGCGAACCGACCTCTTCATCAAGGATCTGGAGGATCGTCTTTGCAGTCCCGCTCGGTGCATCCTTCTTGTTCCGGTGATGTGCCTCGATCACTTCAATATCATAGTCTTTCAACAGTTTACCTGCATTCCGTACGAGCTGCCAGAAGATATTGACCCCGACAGAGTAGTTGGTGGAGAAGACTGCCGGTACGTTCCCTTCAATCGCGGTTGCCATCAGGGCGCGCTGTTCGGGGGAGATCCCGGTCGTCCCGACAACCAGTGCGACCTTATGCCGGGCTGCCTCCTGCACGTTCCCGACTGCTGCGCTGGCGATGGTGAAATCAATCATCACATCCGGATTCTGTGCATCGAGCAGTGTACCCATGTTCTTCGCTTCGACAATTTCAGCGCCGAAGAAGGTTCCGGGTTTTAAATCGATACCGCCAACGAGATTGAGATCCGGGGATTCCGCAACCATCCTCCCGATTGTCTGCCCCATGCGTCCCAACGCGCCGCATACAACGACGTTAATCATGACCGTGTCACCGTCCTTGCCGTTTTGTAGTCGGGGTCTTCGTCACGCCAGCCTTTTTTGCTTTTTTTTCTGGTGCAGCGCGCTGCTTTTTTACCGTAGTGGAAGATCCCGAACGTTCTTTTTTAGAAATTCCGGGAATTGTGTCGATTACTTTTTTCAGTTGTTCCGTCTTCTTCTCGTCCAGGCTGTCAAGGGGCAGACGGACCGGTCCGCCGCTCATGCCGATCAACTCAACCGCCCTTTTCACCGGTATCGGGTTTGTATCGATGAACATCGACCGGAAGAGCGGGGAGAGTGCATAGTGAAGCGCGAGTGCGTTTTTCGTGTCACCTTTCTTTGCGGCTTCATACATCGCAACCATTCGTTTCGGGTCGACATTGGCAGCGACCGAGATCACACCGGTGCCACCCAGTGCCATGATCGGGTACGTGAGGTTGTCATCACCAGAGATGACCGAGAAGTCTTCATCAAGGGTCATCTCGATGATGCGTGAGATCTGCCCGATATTGCCGCTCGCTTCCTTCACGCCGACAATATTCGGGTGCTGCGCAAGTTCCGCGATCAGGTCCGGTTCAAGGTTCTGACCGGTTCTGCCTGGCACGTTATACACAACAACCGGGATATCAAGATCGGCAAGTTTCGTGTAATGCTTGACAAGTCCTGCTCGGTTCGGCTTGTTGTAGTACGGACTGATCACGAGCACCCCGTCCGCACCGGTGTCCTTTGCCGCCTTAGTCAATCGCAGGGCTTCAGCTGTGTTGTTGGAACCGGTACCCGCGAGCACGGGGATCTTCCCGTTCACAATATCGATCGTGGTCTCAATGACCTTCTCGTGCTCTTCGAACGTGAGGGTCGCTGATTCACCGGTCGATCCACAGGGAACGATCCCATGAATGCCGCAGGAAACGAGGTACCTGATGTTTCGTTCAAGACCTGGTGTATCCAGGTCCATCGCGGAATTACGTTTAAAAGGAGTTATGATTGCTGGAAGGACACCTTCAAACATAAATAGGCTTATAGGTGTCTTTTGGTATTTATTTTTCTGGTGATGTACCCTGCGATCCGGTTCCTGACCCGCTTGCTGCCGATAGCTGCCGAGATGCCGAGTTGCTGTTTGTTCGCATCAAAATCATTCGAAAAATTATCCCGCTGCTTCGCGAGAAGTTCTGTACCGATGGATTTTATGTATGATGGCTTAATTCCCATGCAAAATTCCTCAAAGTTCTATATGTATAATGCGGTTCGACAACATAATAATATTGTTCGTGACGTCGATTGGATCCGCACCGAACATGCCCGTGAACGGTTCTTCCGTTCCTGAATCCAAGGAGTAAATGACGTCGGGTACTCCATCCCTGCAACACGATGCAACTCCCCAGTCCATCGTGCTCAATCCCGCCGGTGCCGCACGCCGGGAGAATGCCCGGTGGTCAAAGAACAGGTCATCAAATACCGGGATCATTTTTTTGGAAAACCGGATTGTCGCAGCACACCGGACAACAGGGTCGAATTTCATTGCCGTAAGGATGATTCGCGCGATTGTCTCGTCCACTCCAAACGCACACGGACCGTGAGCGCGTATGCCGTTACCTGTGTTCACAATTCCTCCCGTGATGGCTGCGACATCGTGTGTATCACGGGCACCGGTGATCGCGTATCCGATCTGTGCTCCATGCTCAGGCAGGATGCGCGCATCGACTGATGAGAGGAGGGTCTCGACTGCGCGCCCCAACCGTTCGAGGACTTCGGCGCGCTGTTGTGCCGGCGTGGTCACGGCACACCTCCTGAAGATAGCGAACGTCCGGAATCGCCACGAGTCATGTTAAACCCAGTTCCTCACGGATAGTGAGTAAGCCCTGTATCGCGATCTCGTAGAAGATCGCGGGGTCTACGAGGGGGAAAATGAGTGCGATCCGGTTCCGGTCACAGCCGGCGGCAAACGCACGTTCCTTGGATTTCTTCGCGACGGTTTTTGCCGTGACGAGCGTGAGCTGCCCGCCCTTCACAAGAGCGCAGGCGATGATGAGACCTGATACGCTGTCCGCTGCCTGAAGCGCGATCTCAAGGCGTCCTTCATACGCGCCGGAATGAAGGTAATGGTTGTGGCGCTGGACGATGCCTGCAATATCCGGATTCACCCCGTTTTCCAGCAGCAGTTCTGCGCCCCGGATACCATGCTGTTGCATGTCACCGGCAATGAGTTCAAAGTCAATATCATGCAGGATACCGATCGTTTCCCACAGGTTCTGGTCTTCCCCCCAGTGTACCGCGAGGGCTTTTAAGATGGCACCGGTTGCCAGACAATGTTTGATGAGGTGCTCATCCCGGACATTGCGGGTGAGGAGGGCAATAGCATCATCGCGATCCATGACCGGATATTATGCGTGCCGGGTAATGAGGATAACGGCAGGGGAATTACGGATATGCATAT
>JAQTSH010000091.1 GCA_028711405.1 Methanoregula sp. | reverse complement strand
CAACGATCGTGCGCTGTTCGATAAACAACGTTGCTATCGTCATGACCGTCGACCTCAGAAACGCTGCGTCTCGCGGAGGATCGCCCCGGTACCCGGCAACCAGCCGGTAGCCATGCAGGCTCTCGATCACGGAACGGATCTCGTGTTCATTCGAAGGGAGTACGATGATCGATACATCGTTTAAGAATTCGACAAGTTTCCCGCCCATGCCGACGGTCAGTACCTTGCCGAACGTGGGATCGGTCTTGCCGCCGATGAAGATCTCAAGCCCGGATCTCACCTGAGATTCGACGATTATCCCGGTAATCTCTGCTGTCGGGTTGAAGCGTACGACATTCTCCTGAATGGCGAGAAAAGCCCGGGCTGCGTCTTCTGGCGTGGCGATACCGGTGATGACACCCCCGGCATCGCTCTTGTGAACGATCTGTGGCGAGACGATCTTCATGACAACGGGATAGCCGATCGTGTCTGCGGCAGAAACTGCCTCTTTTTGGGTCCGGACAACGGAGTATTGGGGGGTAGGAATGTGGTATTCCTTCAACAATTCGTATCCCTCTCGTTCAGTCAACAGCGTGCAAGTCATTTTACCCCAGATAGTGTATTTCAGGTAATCTAGCTGAGCCTATCCACAAAGCTAATCTTCTGATTTGATGGATTGAATTTTCCCTTCAAAGAAATCGTGGAATTTTTCAGACATTCCTCTTAACCATTCATGTTGACTCGGCCAATCCTGCCGGTTATTTGGATCTACATCTTTTCGTAGTAATTCTACCATACAATCTTTCTTTGTTGGGCGTTCATCCCAATGCAAGTCTGGGCTAATTGTCTGATAGGAAAGAATTTCGTATTTTTGTTTTAATTCATAAAAAATAGATTTTCGGTTTTCCCCCGATATCCACAATGTAACAGCAATCCATTTTTTTTGTGAATTTACACGACAAGCAATCTTGAAATGTCTGGTGCCGAGTGAGACATAAATCCAATTTTGATGATACGGTTTTTGAATCTTTAATGTGCTTCCTTTTTCTTCAGTTGATCCTTTAAACTGGTTCCAATATTCTAATAGCATCAATTCCGTTTCGGTTAAGTGAGTGGAATCAATTGAATTTTGAATATTTTTTTCCCAATCATTTGGTTTTGCAACAATATTGAATCTCGGAGCGGGTAATGAATCGCCTATACGCCACAATTCAATTTGTATTCCAAAAAATGTGATATTTTCATTTGTAATCCGATTCAGCCAATCTATAGCTGCACGGTGCTCATCTCTAAAATTCGGAGAGATCCAGACAATTATGACGGCATCGAGGCCTGCGGCATAAGTTATCAACTGACCTAAATGAATGTGATCAGTTTTTTCCAGTTGATTTTCAATAATCACATATCGATCATTAATTGTATCTTTCGCTAGAATATCTGCTTTAAAAAAACCAACCGGTTGCTCCTGACTTATCACCTCTAAATCAATTCCAAGAGAATCACCTAATAATAAGATATTTTCTGTTTGTGCGAGCCACGGGGTAAAATTTCCACTTTCACTTTCCCAATGAGGACGCAAATCAACACTTTCTAACCGACCAAACATATTCTGATTCATATTGTTTATATGAGTTGATTTCTCTTTTTATCATTAAAGTTTACTGTTGAAAATCGATTGAGACTATCACTCAACAATTATAAGCACTTCATCCCGTACGGTTCGTTGTACCGCAGGCAATGTGCCATATCAAAAAGGATCGGGATTATATCGCGTTCGTCATTGAACCGCCGGGTGATCTGTTCTGCGAGACTGCCGTTTTTTATCCGGTCCTCGATGATGGGGAGATACCGGCGTTCTTCTTCGGTTGCATTCTGCCACGCGCCCGCAAACAGCCGTTCGAGTTCCGGACGAAGAGACGCAGTCCCGCCCGTGATCGCAGTCTCAAGAAGGGTGACAAGACTCTCCTGGTCGGTTTCGCACTGAAGCGGTCGACAGCGGAGGAGTGCCCGGACAAATGCACAGACTGCCATATCAGAACGGATACATTCCTGCTCATCGAGCGCTTTTATCTCAAGACACTTCCGCGAGAACCGTATGATAAGCCCGCTTGAATTCACCCATTCCTCACACAGGATTGACGCATCCCGCTGTCGCAATTCAGTGAAGATCTTTTCCTGCGCCGAAGAGTAGTCCCTGACATTCCGGATCTTCTCCGGAATGATCCGGTTGCAGATCTTGGGGATCTCCTTCTGGTTTGACCGGTAATACCGGAGCCGGTTATCCGCTACCCCGGTCAGGTGTCCCTCCACCATCGGGGATGATGCGGTAATGGCGACAAGGTACGGAAGGAGCGGACGAAGCCGGTTGTAGAGCGCGACAAGGTCTTTCTCTCCGGTATAGGAGAGGTTGATCTGGAGCGCCTGGATGTTCAGCCACCCGTGCTGGTGGATGTCAAACAGCCGGTCGTAGACCGCGTAATATTCCCCTTCATCATGGTCCCAGACCGCAGTCTTGTCGAGCGTGAGTGTCGGGTGCATTCCAAGCCCAAGAAGATGATACCGATCCGGGAAGACCCGGTAAAATTTTTTCATGCCGGATACCAGTTGCTCTTCCAGCCGGGACAGGTCATCTGCCGGAAACCGGGGAACAAATTCGAGCACATGCTTCTGCAGCTCCTTGCCCAGTTTTACATCCCCAAACAGGATCTCGCTCTCAAAACTCCCGCAGATGGACTTCATTACCAGGTCTGAAACGGGAACCGGGGAAAAGTTCAGATCATTGATCGAGTACTCGTGTTCTGTACCGATGGTCATAGATCATGCATCCAGCCGGGGGATCTCATCCACCTTGTCGGTCTCGGGTTCATCAATCCGGCAGATCTCGCATAATTCATCCGGTGGGAGATGTGCGACAAGTCGGGCGATGTTTTGCGCTGCAAGGTCGTACTGTGTGCGGTAGGCTTCCGGTACAGTCTTCAACAGTCCGACAACCGGGCAGATGCGCTCGTGTTTTAAGTAAACATTGATCTGGTCTCCGGTCACATCAAAGGTGAAGGGTCCCGCCCGGCAGGTCTCAGGTTTGATCCGGTGGATGGAACATCTGCCATCCTTCATCATAATACAATGCCCATCTTCCTGCACTTTCAACCGGAGATACCCGACGGACTCAAAAACGTCAGGGGACACACCAAGGGAGAGCAGTCGCTTGTGACCTTCAGGAGAGATAGGCGGGTGTGCTTCGTCACAACAATGCCCGCCGCATTGCATACAGATCTCTTCTGCACGGAGCAGCCAGTCTTCAGTCATACAATCATCTGTCATAAAAAACACCGGAATTAATTGGATAAAAGGTGGGAAACGATCTTCTGGTAGACGTTGGGGTAATGGGTATCTTCGCCGCTCTCAAGGGAGGGGTTGTCATTCACCTCGATCACGTACGCATCCCCGTTATTATTCTTGATGTCCACACCATAGAGCCCGGTCCCGATCGCGTCTGCTGCATCAAGACCCAGTTGGATCACATGCGGCGGCACGGCATCCGCAGGAACACTCTCGACCCCACAATAGACAATATGCCCGTTCACCGATGCCTGGATCTTGAACGTGACCGAGGGGATCGTGTACTTGCAGGCATAGAGCAGTTCTCCACCGAGCACACCCACGCGCCAGTCATATTTGCTCTCAATATACTGCTGGACGACGATCCAGTCCGACATCTTGATAAACCGCCGCGCAACCCGGAAAAAGCCGGCGATATCCGACACCTTCTCCACCCTGAGGGAGAATGAGGTCGAGGGTTCCTTGATGATGAGCGGAGTGCCCAGCGTATCGAAAAGCTGCGAGACCCGTTCCACCGAGAGGTCATGCCGGGACAGAAAGACCGTCTCCGGTATGGAGACGTGCTTCTTTTTCAAGTGCGAGTACATGTTGATCTTGTCCCCGCAGATCTGGATCGCCTCAGGGTCATCGATGACCGGTATAGAGTGCAGGCTCGCCATCCGTGCCGCCACATAGGTCACATTCATCGGATCGGTCCGCGCCCGGATGAAGAGCGCATCCATTTTGGGGATCTTGTGGATATCGACCGGGAAAAGAAAATGTGCGTCATGTCCCATCTCTTCAGCGACATCCCGGCAGTGAATCAGCGCATTGAGCTGCTCGGAGTTGGAGAGGGTCTTTCGGTCAACAAAGATACCGAGATGACTCATCGTGCCTCCCGGGGTTCGAGATACCGGGCGAGAAGTGCCCGTTCTTCATCGGTCAGATGGTTGTATCGCACCGGCGCGAGCGAGGAGAGGGCAACGTTGGTGTCAGAGGTGGAGTCCGTTTGCACAAAGACCATCTTCACGAGTGGAAGTGCGAACAGGTCGTAGCACTTTTTTGCACTGCCTGCAATCGCTTCACAGCTCTTCACCGTGTGCCCAAATATCGCCGTGCAGGAATGAACCGTGGCATGCTCGCTCAGTTTCTGGTAACAGAAGGGATACTTTCCTTTGTTGGTGATATGCTTGATCACGTCTTTTGCCTGTTCATTGTCATCCACAACAAAGAAATCCGCAGATGTGGCGAAATAGTTCAGACCATACAGAAGCGCTGGAAGCGGTACATATGCCTGCGAGATTCCCCATTCACAGACCGGAATGCCAGCACGTTTCGCCCGTTCAAGACAACAGGGAACAACATACGCATCAAGCACCGACCGGCTTGACGGGCGGACAGGTTTGTCCTCCAGTTCATGCTGGAGAATCATATAATACGGCTCACTTTTGTACGAGTAGTCCTCGCTGATAACGTGATACCAGCCATCCCGCTGCATGACAAACAGGGAATCTTTCTGTAACATGAACTCCCGCCTGCCATTGGTGTGGGGTATCGATCGTTTCACCACCGTAGGTTCAGGCACTGCAGGAAGCCGCGAGAATGATTCGGGCTTTACCAGGGGGCGTGCTATTTCGGCAGATGCGGTGCCCTGGTGCTGCAACAGGCTGTCAGCCTGTGGGGAGCCCCCCCAGCGATCGTTCATCCAAAGATCATCTCACAAAGAGGATGATCCATTTGCCTTCGCTTTGCAGGTATTCCGTCACAGATTCTTCGACAGAACCGTACAGAACGACAGGAATATTCCGGTTGATGATCCTCACAAGGAGCGATTGTTTCACGTGCGACAGAACCACTCCGCATCGTTACAAAAGGGGAAACAAACCTTCGTTGGTTCGCTTCTTTTTCGTCGTCATCATTGAGACAAACAGTCATATGCAACACGGATCCAATATCACGGATTGGATCGCTTGTTTAGCTTCTTTTTGTGCTGATGTTTAAATCATTTTGCACCATAACCGATCTATCAGCTGACGTTCATACGCCGATCATTTGAGATTAATCTGGCGGATCAGAACCCGGATCTGAACTGCTGAGCCGAACGGTTTTTCCCGCGCAGGACATCCGGTCGGGATGGGTTCATTCGCCAAAACGGGAATAAAAACGGGAATAAAATTATTAGTATCCTATGACCATCAGTAATCAGATATGCATATACCCAATCCGGACGAACTTCGGGCGCGCCGTGAACTTCTTGGACTCAGGCAGACTGAACTTGCCCGGCGCGCCGGCATCAGCCAGTCCATGGTGGCTCGTATTGAAGCGGGAAGTGTGGATCCTCGGGTCAGTACCCTCAACAAGATCATCCTTGTCTTAAACAGCGCCGAGCCAAAGAAGATCGCCGCAGCGCAGATCATGCATGCACCGGTCCTTTCAGTATCTCCCCAGGCGACCATCTCGCAAGCGGTCGAGATCTTCGAGAAGAATAATATCTCGCAGTTACCGGTGATTGAACGCGGGATCCCGGCTGGTTGTATCTCTGAGGCGGTGATCGTCAAGGCGATTGAGCAGCAGCGCCTTCACAAGACGCACATGTTCATGGTCCGGGACTTCATGGAGCCCGGTTTTCCCACGGTGCCCCCGGATATGGATGTCGAGACGGTGGTTAATATCCTGCAGCAGAACCATGCGGTGCTGGTAGTCGAAGGGCGCATCGTAAAAGGCGTGATCACGAAGCATGACCTGATCTCGCTCATCATGTAATGGTCGGACTACGGGGATCGGGAGCGCGCATCTTCTCGAAAATCAGGTACGTCATGATCCGATGGGGATTTGGAGGTTCTTGATGGCAGGATGGGGGAGATCGTGCGGGTATTGCCGGAACGATCTCCGGGGCGGTTATGATTTAAGGTACAGGGAGAAGACGGATGTGGGGATTTGATGGAGGTACTGGTACGATATACGATATTTCTGGTCGATGGTCAGGTACAACGGGATTTTGCGGATCTGCACCTGGACGCAATGAAAAAATCGTAAAAGAGTCGCAGAAGATCCAAGACATAATACATTTAATCTGGAGCGT
>JAQTSH010000090.1 GCA_028711405.1 Methanoregula sp. | reverse complement strand
AGATGATGCAGCGGACGTTGAAAGGGCTCAGGGGTGCAACCGGCGGAAAGTTCAACATGCAGCGGATGATGAAACGTTTCACCGGATCGCAATAGATGACCTCGTTTGTGATTGTCGGGCATCATGCCCGTACGGACGCGGGATTCTCCTTAAACGATCTGCCCGGCGCCGGAAGGATGGATGTGCTCTGCCGTGCTGTGAACGCCTCGTTCTTCCTCTCGCATGACCTGAGACGGGATGTGACCTGCTATCTTGTGCTCTGCGGTGAACCCACACCTCCAAAGACCGTGAAGTTGTGCGGTGCGAGCATACGGTCCCTCTCTCCGGATGAACGGAGTGCAGGAGCGCTTATCAAAAAAGCGCTCTCCACGATCTGCGGGCGCGAGTTCCGGGAAGCCGGCGATGGCATCTGGGTACGGAAGGGCGGACTTGACCGGCTTCTTACTGAAATTCCGGTGGCGGTGCTTGACGAAACGGGCACGGACATCCGCTCCGCAACAACACTGCCGGACGCGTTCCTGCTCTCTGATCACGAGAATTTTACCGGGGACGAAGAAGCGCTCATCCGCGACGCGCCACGGTATTCAGTCGGACCCAGATGCCTGCATGCGGATCATACGATCACGGTGCTCTCCAATGAACTGGACCGGAGGTGTTCTCAATGGAAATAAACGAAACAGTTGACAAAATTCTCGCGTACGGGGACTGCTGCGATCATTGTCTCGGGCGGTTCTTCGGCAAGCGCTCCCACGGGCTCACGAACGATGAACGCGGACGCGCACTCCGGATCGCCGGGTTAATCCGGGAGAACAAACCCTATGTACCGTTCTCCGGCACCTGCTGGGTCTGCGGCAATTTCTTTGATGGCGTCCCTGAGTGGGCACAGAAAGTGGTTGCTGCGGTGCAGGGGCTTGAATATTCGACATTCCTTGTCGGATGCCGGGTGCCGCCGCTCATTGCCGAGAACGAGGAGATGGTCTGGAGCGATCTCGCCCTTGCCGAACCTGAGCCTTTCAAGTCGGAAGTGAACCGCGAAGTGGGGAAAGCCGTCTCAGCCATCACAGGAAAACCCGTGGATTTCCGGAAACCGGATATCGTCGCACTTCTCGATGTTGCCACCGGCTCCGTTGAGATCCAGGTAAACTCGGTCTTCTTCTACGGCAGGTACCAGAAGTTCGAGCGCGGAATTCCGCAAACGCATTGGAACTGCCGCGCGTGCCAGGGAGCCGGCTGCGAGAAGTGCAATTTCACCGGCAAGCAGTATATGGACTCGGTCGAGGAACTGATCGGGCGTCCCGTGATCGCTGCGTTCGGCGCAAAGACCGTGACCCTGCACGGCGCCGGGCGGGAAGATATCGACGCACGCATGGTGGGAACCGGCAGACCGTTCATCCTCGAAGTTGTCGAGCCACGCATCCGCACGGTCGATCTTGCCACACTGCAGGAAACGATCAACCAGAGCGCTGGCGAACGAATTTCGGTCGCGTTGAAACACTGGTGCGACCGCGCAGATGTGGAAACTCTTAAATCAAGTAAAGCGCATAAAAAATACAGGATCCTGGTCGAGGTTGAAGGTGCATTACCCGCGGGAGAACTCGCAAATGCCCTAAAAGCCTTAAAGGGCGTCACAATACAGCAGCGCACGCCCATACGGGTCGCTCACCGGAGAGCAGACAAGATCCGGGAGCGCAATGTCCTCGATATCGAGCTTGTCGGTGAAGAGAACGGGAAATTTCTCGTCGAAGTTCTCGGCGAAGCCGGACTCTACATCAAGGAGCTCATATCTGGAGATCAGGGAAGGACACACCCAAGTCTTGCCGAGATCCTGGATCGACCGGCACACGTCATCACACTTGATGTTGTGCTGGTAGAAGGAACAGAGGAGGGAGATTAAGTTATGGCACACCACAACGGACCCAGAAAGAAGACACGATATAAGTTCAAGAAAGATTTACGAGAGCGGGGACTGCCACCGGTCACCTCCGTTATCCAGAGATTTGAGATTGGCGAGAAGGTTCACATTGTTGTGAACCCAAGTATCCAGAAGGGTATGCCCCACCGCAGGTTCCACGGTCTTACGGGAACGGTCATCGGTCAGCGAGGACGCGCGTGGATGCTCACCATAAAGGACGGCAACGCAGAAAAGACTGTGATTGCGCGACCACAACATCTAAAAGCACAAAAGTAAAGTCATTGTCAGGTGATTGGCATGAAAGTTAAGGGTATTACTAGCGAAGAAAAGGTAACGCTCCCGGAGCTGCGCACAGTTATCCTGGGAGTAGAATCCGAACGGATTGCTGCCGAGAAAGAGATGTCGTATGAGTTCCGGCGCAGCATGGAACATGCCAATCAGCTTGCGAAGACAAGTCCGGAAAAATCCCGCGAACTCGTCAATCTTCTGTTAAAACAAGAGAAGATGAAGCCTGAGATTGCGTACCGGATTGCAAATATTATGCCAAAGTCCCGGGATGAAGTCCGGGCAATTTTCGCAAAAGAGCGGTTTACGCTGTCACCGGAAGAACTTGATTCCATCACCGGACTTGTGAAGGCACACTTCTGAGGTGCGACGATGAAGGCGGATAAAAAAGAGGTCAATGCGATCGTACTGGATGTGCTCATGAAAGGGCACCCTGAGGATCCCCGACCCCCTTTCAAACGTGAACCGATCGTTCAGGCAATGGGACTCGATCAGTTCAAGCTTCTTGAGCTCATCCCAAAGATGACCGCGACGATCAACCTTTACGACAAGGTGTACATTGGCGATGCCGAACGGGACCGGATCGAGCGGGTGAAACGGCGGATCAACTACAACGACCTGACACCCACGGCACGGGGCGAACTTCCGTTCATCATCGAAAAGATGGTGAAAGAGCGTGAGCAGGAATTTGTGTCGTTCTTCAACAAATCGATCTCGATCACGCCCCGGCTCCATATGCTGCATCTCCTGCCCGGCATCGGCAAGAAACTGATGTGGGAGATTCTCGAAGCGCGGAACAAAAAACCGTTTACCAGCTTTAGTGACATCTCCGCCCGGATCAAGTCCATCCCCCACCCGGAGAAGATGATCGAGGCGCGGATCATGGAAGAGCTCCAGGATCCTGAAGTGAAATATCATATCTTCACGTCGTCATGAAAGCCTACCACGACCAGCACTTCCTCGTCGATCCCCACGCAGTAAACCGAATTGCGGATCTTGCGGAGGTAAAGGACCGGCATGTGCTCGAAGTCGGACCGGGGAACGGGGCACTCACCCGCGCCCTTTTGGACCGGGGGGCGATTGTGCATGCGGTCGAACTGGACCATGCGCTCTGCGAAGATTTGAACGACCGTTTCGCGAGCGAGATCGCCGCCGGGCGTCTTACCGTGCAGCAAGGGGACGCCACCCGGTGCGACCTGCCGGCATTCGAGATGGTCGTCTCCAACCTCCCCTACTCGGTCAGTTCGAAGATCACGTTCCGGCTTCTTGATATCGGATTTCTTGAAGCGGTGCTGATGTTCCAGAGCGAGTTTGCAGACCGGATGGTCGCCCCAGCCGGTACGAAAGCGTGTGGCAGGCTCTCGATCATGGTGCAGACCTATGCGGCGGTACAGAAATGTTTTGAGTTGCCCCCGCATTGTTTCGCGCCAAAACCGCAGGTGCATTCGACGGTCGTGAAGATCTTTCCCCGCCCGCCGATCTTTCCCGTCAACGACCGGAAACTGTATGCAAAGGTAGTGCTGGCACTCTTCTCGCACCGGAGAAAGACCGTGAAGAACGGGCTCCGGGGTTCATCGGGCGTACTCAACCCGGAATGGGCGCAGAGAGTGATCGATGCGTTGCCTGCCGAAATTTTACAGAGCCGCCCGGAAGAGCTGTACCTGGAAGATTTTGCGACGATTGCAAATATGGCGTGAAGTGCCGGGTTAAAAACCGGGGATTTTTTAATACTCCCGCATAATTTTTATCGCGCAGAACTCGCCGCACATCGTGCATTCCTTTTCACCGTCAGCCAGTTCCCGGGCATGTGCCGGATCCATGGCGCACCGGATCTGTCCTTCGCGGTCGACTACTAGATAAAAATTGAACAGTTCCGGTTATTCCCACTACCACCCACGGGTTACACGAATCACGGTCGATGTGGAGGCACTCCCGGCACTATTGGATGCAGTGAGTGTGGTTGTATAACTACCGGGGCTATTGAAGATATGAATGGGATTTTGTTTCGTCGATTGCCACGGATCCCAGCTCCCATCCCCGAAATCCCAGTCCCATGATGTTGGATATCCTTTTGAAGTATCAGTAAACCGTACTGAAAGTGGAGCACGCCCGGATGTTGGTGTGGCAATAAAGGAAGCAATGGGCGGCGGTATCGGGGAATTCACAGTAATAAGGTCAGTCTTCGTCACAGTGTCGTTACCGCTAGCATTTGTTGCTGTCAGGGTGACTGTGTATTTTCCACATAACATATAAGTAATGACATCGAGACAATCTTGCCCTGGCGGACATGGGATGATTTTAGGGACTGCGTAGTCCCCACTTGACACATAGATATGCTGCGGATTCTGCTGGGTTGACGTGTTGCCGTCGCCAAAGTTCCAGGTCCATGATATAGGCGTATTCGTTGAGGTGTCGTTAAAATGGACAGTAAGCGGGGCATTGCCGGAGGTGGGGGTGGCAGTGAAGCTGGCAACTACTGGAAGAGGGTAGACGGAAATCGTCTGCGGTGCGGATGTGATGTTCCCTCCGGCATTACCTACAGTGAGCGTGGCATTATAGATACCTCCGCGAGTGTACGTATGGGACACGTTTATGAGGGTTGAATAATATCCATCCCCAAAGCTCCAGTTCCAGTTGGTCGCGTTACCTGTGGACGTGTCATTGAACTGGACTGTGAGTGGTGCATTGCCGGAATTGACATTCACGATAAAGCTGGACACTGGTGGAAATGGTAATACAATGATATAATTGGATTTAACCCGGGAATTAAATCCCCCAGCGTTCCAGACCGTCAGGTTGACAGTATACAAACCTGGTAACAAATACAAATGAACGGGATTCTGATCAATCGATGTACCACTATCCCCAAAATCCCAGAACCAGAGGATAGGAGATCCGATAGATAAATCCCGGAATTGGATATATGCCAACCCCACGCCACCTGGAATTATTGTAGTAAAATCTGCAGATGGTGGATTAACCCGGTCTGGATTATTCACCAAGGTGATTCTTGAAGGCCACTGGTTAGACACGGTTAAGTTTCCGGCATCGGCAAAGGTAGTCGGATTCCAATACTGCGTGTTTACAAAACTCATCATGGGGGTCGTAGTGAGGAGGTTGTTACCATTGTAATCTGTTAATACGAAGTTCTTGAAGGTTACAGGCCCGGGTAAGTATGAGGAATTTAGCTTTGGATAAACTGGGGAATCGACAGGCCACCCCTCTAATACAACTGTCGCATAGAGATTTTGGGTTTGCATCCGCTCAGCAACATTTGGAGTATTTGACGTCAGGAATAGAGTCGAAGCACCGGCACCACTGTTGGGATTCAAATCCCGGATTGTGCCAGTTGCATCATATCCATTGACGTTTATTTGAATGTCCCCTTGTATTGGATCGCCAGGGACTATTCCAAAGTTCCTTTGTGAATGAATAAATGTGATTGGGTGACCGTTCACAGTTACAGTATGACCATTTCCCCAAAGGTACCATGTTGACATTGTCCATTGTTTGGTTGTTGGATAACCTGGCATTAGAACATCGTAATAATACCATTCAAGAACCGGTTGCAATAACATTGGTGCGGGATCTCCTTGAGCGCACCCATAAAAACCATTCCAGATTGCAATGGGAGTGCCCTTAGGGTAAGAATTTGACAACTTGGGATCACTCGGAACATTCCAATCTGCTCTAAATTGCCCCGGTAAGGAAATCATTGGAGATTCTGCTCCTTCAACATATAAATCAGGATTTGAAAATCCGCTACATGTTGTTGGAGTTGCAGGAACATATGTAAGAGTATTCGAAGTCATTTTTGAATTATCTATAATAGTCAGAATTCGGGAATTCTGGTAGATTACATGAAGTATACTTCCATCGTCAACAATTACAGAATTATTAGGTACTTCGTGAACGAAGGTTGTCGGTTGGTAACCTTTGAATGTGTTTATTTGAGTTGCCGTTGAATCATCTACCGTGAATAATTCTTGCCCGGAATTATCGAATACCGTTGTCTCGTTATTTGCATGATAGATAATTGAACCAACGGGAATACCCTTTTTTATCTGACTTTGGGATATGATTTGTGAGCTTATTTGGCAATTTGTACTTGGATTTAGTTCTCCGGTAACATTTACTTTAATCCCAGCATCGTTGAAATGTAATTGAGGTAATATGTAATAACTCGAATT
>JAQTSH010000089.1 GCA_028711405.1 Methanoregula sp. | reverse complement strand
GGACACGGGAGATTGCCGCACAATACGCGGATCTGGTATTCATCCAGGAATCCGCGCGGGTGCCTGGTGCAAGGAACGACGGGTTTGTCCGGGCAAAATATGATATTGTTGCGACCACCGATGCCGACTGTATCGCTGCCCCGGACTGGATCGAACAGATCCTCCACTCGTTTGCCGATCCCCGTGTCGTGCTTGCCTTCGGACCGGTCACTTCGATTGAAGATACACCAAAAAACCGGCGGTATGTCCTCCTCTTCGATCTCCTGATGTATTTCGGGGCAATCACCCGGCTGTATTATTACACGCTTGGCTGCAACACGATCTTCCGGTATGACGCCCTTGCCCATGCCGGGATGTACCGGATTATGGATGCAGGGGACGATCTTGAGATTGCGACCCGTTTACGCAAAGAGGGAAAGGTCGTCTTCAACCGGCACATGAAGGTCGGGTTCGATTTCCGGAGATACGACCAGTACGGGTTCTGGCGGACAATCTATGAATGGTACCGGATCGTGCTTGCTGGCGGAGTCTCACAAAAATATACCTATACCCGAAAGGAATACAAGAACCCGAACCCGGAAAAAGAGATATAATCCCCCACAACCCGGAGAGGTTACGTCAGGTTCAGCGCGTAGTCAACCGCTGCCTCGGCATGGATCCGTGTCGTATCAAAGACCGGCACCTTCACATCGCTCTGGTGAATGAGCAACGGGATCTCGGTGCACCCGAGGATGATCCCCTGTGCCCCATCTTCATCCACGAGCCGGTTGATGATCCGTACATATTCCTGCCGTGACTCGTTCCGGATATCATTCCTGCAGAGCTCATCGAAGATGACCCTGTTGATGTACTCCCGCTCGGTCAGGTTGGGCGTGACCACACGGACACCGTATTTGTTCTCCAGCGCATTGCGGTAAAAGTCAGCCTCCATCGTATATTTCGTCCCGAGCAGCGCTACTTTTTTGATCCCACTCTTGTTCACCTTTGACCCGGTGACATCATAGATGCGGAGGACCGGAAGCCCGACTTTTTTCTCGATATCATCCGCACGGGAGTTCATCGTGTTCGAGGCAATAACGATAAAGTCAGCCCCGCCGTTTTTTAGCCGCAGTGCGGCATCGATCATCGTCCCGTTCAGGAGATCCCAGTTCCCCGCAGCAGCAAGTCGTTCCTGCTTGGAGAACTCCCCGAACTCGATGGAGTACATCAAAATCTTGGCAGAGTTGTCGCCACCCAGGAGATACTGGACCCTCTCGTTCATGATCCGGTAGTAATCAACAGACGATGTCCAGCTCACTCCTCCAATAATGCCGATCACCTTCATCGTCCCGGTATCTTCATCGAACGGGGTCATGGAAGGAGAAACAGAGGATGGCGCAACAGCGGATGCAGATGCCGGAACGATATGCTGCCGGTCAGCCGGTTGCGATGTGACACATCCGCTGATGACGGGGAGAACCAAAAGGAATACGAGAATGAATCCAAGACAGGATTTTTTTGGCATTTATTTTTTGTAGATGCGCGATACTCAAATATGTATTCATACGAGTTTCTCGTGTTCCTTCTCTTTCTCCTTGTACTCAAGCTCACGTTTGAAGATGGAGAGGCTTGCAAGGGCTCCGAGGATGATATTCAGGTAGAAGGTCACGAACCGCCAGAGAAGGACAAAGATGCCGATCATGCCCGACGGGATGATCAGCGCATACAGTGAGGAGGTCGAAATCTCCGTGATCCCGGAGGATCCGGGGGTGAGCGGGATCATCATGATGATGGCAATCAGGATTTGGAAGAAGAAGGATTCCAGAACATACGCATGGAGACCCAGACCCATCATGATGACCGACGCCACAAGAAACTCGCTGATCCAGAACAACCCGGTGACGATTCCCCCCACAAGTAGTCCCCGCCGGGCAGTGCCGGTAAAGGTCTTGAGTGTGCCAAAAAAGTTATCGATCTCGTGATCCACCCGCTCGGACAGTGCCTGACTTGGAGCAGAGGACCGGGACAGCCGGGGCGCGATCCAGTTGACCACCCGCAGGATAACTGATTTTGTCTTTACCGGATATTTGATCGCGAGGACCGGAATGAAGAGGAAACTGATCATGAAGATCCATGCGATGATGACAAGGATGATCAGGGCAGGACTGAACGTACTCAGGAAATAGTCGGTCATCAGGGTCATGATCAACAGCCCCATGACGGTCAGGATAATTCCGTCAAGGAGCCGTTCCATGATCACAACCGCCGTGGCATCACCCACGGGAACCCCGGCCCGGTAGAGCTCGTGCACCCTGACCGGGTCGTTACCCACCTGCCCGGGGGTGATCGTGCCGGCAAGCAGTCCCGCCAGCACCATGTTTACGCAATAGGGCAGGCGCACACGGTAGCCAAGCGAGCCTGCCATCACCTGGATCCGTACGCCCCAAAGTCCCAGCGCGAGGAACCGGAACAGGATGGCAAGCCCCAAAAAGACGAGGTTGAACGAGAGGATGTAGCCGATCGTCTCCTGGTTGAAGGTGGTTGCGAATATGACAATGATGACTGCCAGACTGAAGATAATAGAGAGTGCAAACCAGCCCCGTGATGATAGTTTCACCGTATTTCTCCCAGACCCCGGTTGTGTTGCCTGATCGTTCTAGTCAGTTGGCATTGTCAGGTTGTAAGGGTTTCGGGTTATGGGAACAGTGCAGGAAGGCTGACTTTAAATGCAGGATTCTTTCACACCCCTGCACCCGTCAGGTACTCATCAGGCACCCGTCAGTGCGCTTTCGGTTATCCAACGATGCCGCGACTGCCGGAAAGGAGCGGGATGGGAAGTGGATCTTTCACGTGAGCCCGAAGACCGGTTTAGTCCACGGAGAAGTCCAGGACCGGATCGATTGCTGAACTTCCCGCGACCCGCCGGTATGCCTCGATGGTGGCAAACGGTCGCTTTGCGATCACAGCAGCCACCCGTTTCTTCCCGACACCGGGCAACCACCTGATCGCGGAGGCGGGAAGTGTATTGATCCGGATGGGCACCGGAAGTGCCGTGATCGACCGCATCCCCCAGTCCACGACAACGGCATCGATGACGCTCCGTTCGGGAAGGCGAAGCGGGATACCAGCAAGGATCGGGTACGACCCCATCTGCCGCCCGAACGAGAGGTTCCCGGACACTTCGATATGCAGGTCATGGAGCACGGTGCCGATGGGAAACACCCGCTGAAGCATAGGGAGATCGATCGTCTGTCGCACAAACTCCTTGAACGCCCGGAACCGACGCTCGTACTTCCCGATCGTGTTCTCTGTGTACGCGGGCGTGCCCGGAAATGGCATCACCTGTCGGATGTTCACCCGCCGGACCGAGAGCCCGGCATCCCGCACCCGGACGAGGAACTGTTCGTTTCTCTCATAGGTCTCTTCCGTCTCACCCGATAACCCGCAGACGAAGTTTAAGCCCGGCAGCAGTTCGGGTACGTTGTCCCGCCGCTGACCGCCTTCCTCGTTCACGATCCCAATCGCGCGGAACACCTCGTCCGGCAGGGCTTTTAAGTTGTTCGCCGCAACCACTGCCGGGTCGGCAGTTTCCATCCCAAACGCGGCGACATCGCCCGGTGTGTGGTGCCGGATGATCGCCCGCAGCGCTTCGCGGCTCGCCTCTTCGTGCCGGGCGATGGTGGCAGGATTGGTGTTGTCGATGTGGAGGGTTTTTATCTCCGGCGCAGCTGCCCGTATTGCCGAGAAGAGGGCTTCAAGGAGATCCGGGCGGGGCGCCGGGAATTCACCGGCTCCCGCACCATACGCGAGGATGTCCGGTTGCCTGCCGACCCGGAAATGCCGGGCGCCGTGGGAATGGAGTGCAGCGACCTCATCAGCGATGCCATCGATGCGCCGGTATTTTGGTCTGCCGTAGAACGGCTCGGTGCAGAACGAGCAGCCACCCGTCGCGCCATGGGAGCACCCCCGAGCGGTCTCCATCTCGCACATCACATGCGGGAAACCGGGGTGCTGCGCGATGATCCCGCTCCCCGCGACACTCCACGGATCCGTGCGGGCATAGTCGAGCGTACCCACGGGTTTTTCACCGTGCAGGTAGTTGTCAAGCGCTACCGCAGGTTCCCCTTCCAAGAGCGCGTCAAACCCGCTGATCACCTGCCGGATTGCCTTCTGTCCCCCCTCCGGGGCATACCCGAATCCAATCGGACCTCCGATCAGTTTCTTTGGGCTCCGGCACATATGCCCCACCTGCTGGATCTCGGTGAGGGTGGCAGGAGTCCCGCCAAGGTATTTGCCCGGCACCGTCACCCCCGCGATCATGACCAGCAGATCTGCGCGGGAGAGTTCGTTCACCTTTGCTGGTCCGGTGCGGAGCTGATCGATCGTGAGATACCGGACTGAAAACCCATAACTGATAAGGGCTCCGGCAACGGTGCGGATGTAGGGCGAGATATAGGGGGGCACGCCAAGACACGCGGGTTCATCCACGTATCCGTCAATGATGATAGCATCAGCAGGCATAGCCGAGAAGCGCGAGGAGTTTTCGCGCCCAGAACAGTTTTCCCCGTTTCACCGGGTCAACATCCGGGTCGTCAAGGTCAAAGCCGAGGATTGTGATCGTGCGTGCACCCAGTTCATCGGCAGTGAAGACTGCACGGTCACCGTCCGAGAACCCCCCGAAGTTGTGGACATGTGGGAGCGGCGTGCCCTGGGTTGTGGCGACCACGGGTCCGGTAAACCGTGGCATCCAGTAGCGCAACAGCGGCAGGTTGTCTCCATGAGCATGGACGACCATGATCGTTCCTGCTTCGTTCATGGCAAGGAACAGATCGGTTGCGCCGTCCAGATCGGTGAAGACGGCGGCGGGGCGGATGCCGTACCGGGACAGGACGTCTGCCGCTGCATCGGCGGCGAAGATCACGCTCGCGGTATCAAGGGTGGTAAGGTCGTCCTCCAGGCACGGGGCGTTCCCGCAGACCGTGACCGTGCTTCCTGCGCAGAGCGTCGCAAGGGCGGGAAGGGCATCATGGGTGACGAGTGAGGCGAGCAGGCGGGCAGCTGTCTCATCGGCTTCCTGCGAGAATCCGAAATAGTCCAGGATCTCGTGGTAGTGGGGCTCCCACTGGCTATAATTCATTCTTCTTTTCCTCGTTCTCGAGTCCGACAAGGTTCTTGAACTTCTGGATGATCGGCTCGATGATGATCCCAAGGAGTTCCTCCTTGTCGACAACATTCCCGAAATAGTGGAGCGGGAGGGTCGCTGCTGCCATATTCGGGTGCCCACCGGCATCACCCATCTCCGCGAAGGCTTCGGAGAGCGCGTTTCCGATGTGCAGCCGGATGTCGCGGTTGCGCGCGGAGATGACGATTGCGGTGTCGGTGATGCCATACACGAGCGCGGTGTTTACACCTTCGAGCGTGATGAGGAGATCCGCCGCTTGCGGGAGCGCGTCCCGGTTCATCACGTAGCCCACGTTCGAGAAGAGGTACCCGCTCTGGATCTTCCGGTACTGGATCGCCTTCCCCAGCACATCGAGCGTCTCCTGCGAGAGCGAGGGTGACATGATCTTGTCTAAGAGATCGGCATCGGTGAGCGGCAGGAGGAACCCTGCATAGTTTAGATCCTGCGGCGTGACGTTGCGCTTGAAGTCTTTCGTATCGGTCCGGATACCGTAGAGGAGGGCGGTTGCAACGCGTTTGTCGACCGGGATGTCGAGCTCCTGCAGGTACTGGGTGAGGATGCTTGCCGTTGCTCCCACGCCGGGGCGGACATCGATGAAGGTGCCCTGCGATGCAAGGTGCTTGCCCTCCTTGTGGTGGTCGATGATAATATTGATCTTTGTCTGGGGCGGAATGTCGTTGTTGGCACCGGGGGCGGAACAGTCAACGATCCCGAGGTAGTTACATTTCTGGAGCGCGTCGGGGGTCAGGCGCTCCATCTTGATGTCGAGCAGGTTGACGAACGTCCGGTTCTCCTGGTGCCCGATGTTACCTTCATAATAGATCCGGATGGTGAGGGTTTTGGGATTCGCATTCCGCGCGATCTCGGCGAGCGCCATGGCGCTTGCAATCGCGTCGGGGTCAGGGTTCTTGTGGGTGATGATGCCGAATGTGCCTTCCCATCCGGCAAGGAGCGAGAAGAGGCGCTGGGAGATCCGGCTGGCGTGCTGTTTTTTGATCTGGTGGATTGCCGCACGGGCAAAGACCTCCTGCGGGTAGATGACAAATTCTGCGCCGGCTGCCGTCAGGGTGGTCGTGCTCAACGGGTCGACTGCCCGCACGACAACCTGCACGAGCGGGTAGCGTTTCCGGATCGTGAGCACGGCGGCAAGGTTGGCATCCACGTCACCGGTCATGACGAATGCGATCTCGAACTGGGGGAGCCCGACGAGCATATCATTCGCGGTGACATCGCGCACATACGC
>JAQTSH010000088.1 GCA_028711405.1 Methanoregula sp. | reverse complement strand
GAAAAGACCACACCCCAGCAATCGAAGATGCTGGAAAAACTGATCATCAGCCTCATGGGTGAACTGACACACTCCCCGGAACTCGAATATAACCTGGGCTGTTACGATCTGGTTCACACATTACGAAAGGAAGCCATACACCATTTCGAGACGAGTTATCGCCTCGAAAAAACTCCCCGGGCACTCTTTAATATCGGTATCGCCCATTCGCAGCTGCCGGAGAAAGGAAAAGGGTATGCCGCGCTCGCGGATTATTTCCGGATCGTCCCCCCTTCAGACGATGAACCGGGCTGGTTTGACCTCCTGCACCTGGCAGAGATCGAAGATAACTATTGCCTTCTTCTGGATCTTTTCACACAATACGCGGACACCTGGCAGGGGAGCGCAGACGAACCCCCCGGTCTGACTATCCGGCTGTTACTTGACACCATCGCGTGGATATACGCGCAGCGCAACAACCCGCGGTCCGGTACCCTCCTCCAAAAAATCTCCAGCGACGCCTCCAGCCGGGAGCTCCTGGGAGTGCTCACCGCTGAACTGCCCGCGCTCGCAGAAACCCTGGCACCGGACCGTGCCCGGAGAAAATCATGCTACGACGAATACATCTCCGTCGCACCGGAAACCCCTCCCTCACCCCCGGAAAAACCCAGAACCGCACCAAAAGGCTACATCTTCAGTTTCTGGGGATATCCCCGTCCCCTCCAGGGGATCATCGAAGACAACTCCGGCAAACGATACTTTTACCGGGTAATGGATGTCATCGATCCCTCCCTCTTCGAACGACTGGAGACGTTCAGTTCAAAAGACCGGATCCCGGTCGATTTTTATGTCCGTCCGGCACCCCCCGAGAAATTATACGAGATTGCGTTTGACATCCGCCTGCATCACAAGCCCGGCGACCCTCGTATAACGGATCCGATTGCGGATATCGTCTCACCCGGGGTGGACACGGACGGACGAACCCGCACTCCCGCAAGTCAGGGCTCACTCCGAACAGAGTGGGATGAGGTCCCGGAAGAAGACCGCCTCTTCTCGGATTTCTCCCTTTTCTTCCTCGCCAAATGCAAATTCGGGCAGATCCCGCCGAACAAAGTCAGGCGGTTTGCGGACGGAAAAGGAACATTCATCGGCACCACCGAAGAGGCAGCAACGCATATCAATCACCTGGACTCACTGGCAAAAAGTTCCGGCAGGGGCATGAAGACCCCGTTGGCACGGGCGGATGACCTGTTGACCGCAGCAAAAATTGCCTATGACGCAGAACTGAAAACCGAGAAGATCTATTATTACCTCTACCGGAGCCTGAACTCGTGGGGCGATTACTATTCCAGTGACGAGAATGTGTCCCTCGAACCTGCGCTGGCATGTTATTTTGAGACCCTGTACGTCTTTGACCTCTTAGGAAAAAGTACGCATCCCGGCAGCGAAGAGCCGAGATATGCACTCGTGAAATACTTAAGCGGCATTCTCGGCAGGCGATTGCCCCTGCAACAGGTGCAGACCCAGTCCATTGAGACGATCCTTGACGAATTTTTCTCCGGCACCGACACGGACCCGGATCTCCGGTTTGACCACCTCATCCTCCTCAGCAGGCACTCCCGGCTGTCAAAAAAGGTCATCCTCACCTACATCCTGAAACATCCCGCTGCCCTGGCAAAAACCCTCGGATTCATCAACCGGCGAAGCGGCATCAGGCGCGAATCGATCCCGAACATTGAGGAACTCACGCAGCTCTGGGACTCGGTACAGAACAGCAAGAGCGATCCCTACAAGAAACTGGTCCGGGGATTTACAGAACTGCAGGTATTCACGCTAAGTATACTCAACACTGAAAAGGCAGCAGAACTTATCGGAAAAAATGCCCACGGGCTCATCTTCCGGATCGACCAGACCCGGCTTCACGATATCAGGAAGATCTTTTTATCATTAAAAAAATCCATCGAAGAGAACTCGTTTGAAGACCGGGATAATTATATCCGGCAGTCCTCAGTTGATGTAAAAAACCTGGTGAGCTCGATCACGGAATTCCCCACACAATTCTCGGTAGAAAAGATCCTGCCCCTCCTCCACCACCTGCAGGGCGTCATCGATGAGGACTTATTTCGGCTCTACGAAACCGCCGCCCCCCAGATCAAAATCCGCCTCCGGGCAGAGGACGAATCCTTCGTCCCGCACCAGGGCAAAGTGACCGTGAAGATCACAATCGAGAATGCGAAATATTGCAGCCCGGTGGAATCCCTTGAGTTGCTCGTCGAGCCGTCGCCCCAGGATATGTACACCCCGGTGCTCCCGGCAGTGAAGATCCAGAAGTCCATCCACGGGGGGCAGGCGGAGACCCGTGATATCGAACTCTTTGTCGCAGAGAAAGCGATGCTGGCTCGCACCTTCACGCTCCAGATCAAAGGGCAGTACAATTCCCGGACGATCAACAACCAGAGCACGACGACCACCACCCCGGTGGTAAACCTTCCTATCCGGCTGTATTCCAAAGATGAGTTCCGGAAGATCGCGAACCCCTATGCTTCCTGGGCGGACAGCCAGGCGGTGAAGGATTCGAGTATGTTCTTTGGCAGGGACGACCTGATCGAGACGATCGTGACGACGATCTCACAGACGACGCAGGCAAAAGGCTTCGTGATCTACGGGCAGCGCCGGTCCGGGAAATCCTCGATCTTGTATCATATCTGCAAAAAACTCAAACAGGATCCGGACAATCTCGTAGTCAACATTCACAGCATCGGCGGGGCGTTGTCCGAGGACTCCACCCGGTTCGGGTTACTTGAGAAGATCCTCTGGAACATCTTAAAGGAATTGAAAAATGCCCTGGAGAGAGCCGGGAAAAAACAGCATCTTCCGGTAGTTGACTTTGAGTTCCCCGCCTATGAAAAATTCAGCAACGACCCGAGTCCGCTGATGCTCTTCCAGGAGACGATGGATGCAGTCCTTGCAAAAATCCGGCAGGTACCGGCAGGGAGACAGTGCCGGATCATCGTTTTGATCGACGAGTTCTCGTATATCTATGAATGGATCCTCGAGGGCAAACTCCCGGAGAGCATCATGAAGAATTTCAAATCGTTCCTCCAGAAGGATTACTTCAAACTGGTCATTGCCGGTCAGGACATCATGCCGGATTTCATGCACCGGTTCTCCAATGAGTTTGCTGTCTTCCAGCCGGAACGGGTGACCTACCTGCTCCCGGTCTATGCCCGCCAGTTGATCGAAGACCCGTTGCGCATTGGCGGACCTGCCGGGAACACGCGGTACCTTGAAAACTCGGTGGAGGTGATCCTTGAACTCACGGCATGCAACCCGTATTATATCCAGATCTTCTGCAACCGGCTCGTCGACCTGATGAACCGCGAATATTCAATCTATGCAACACGAGTGGAAGTCGATAAAGTAAAAGAGGAACTCATCTCCGGACAGAATTCGCTCAGCCTCGATAAATTTGAGAACCTGTACAACTCCGGGGACAAGACCAGAGGACAGCGATCAACTGAGGATAATCTCCTGGTCCTGTACGAGATCGCCAGTCACAGTGAGCAGGGTCCCTGCCATATCTCGAAAATTGCCGGGAAGACCACAAAAGAGATTCCCGCGATCCTTGACGATCTGGTGACCCGGGATGTCCTGACCCGTGAAGAGGATAATTATTACCGGATCAAAGTGGGGCTCTTCAAAGACTGGTTAAAAAAGAATTATTCCCCAAGAACAGCCTCACCGGACAGAAAAGCCAATCCGTTCGCCCATTATGGCACGTCCGTTTCCGGGGAGGAGTTTGTCGGGCGGGCGCAACACCTGGAGATCATTGAGAACCGGATCATCAACGTCACCCACCCGGGCAACCTGGCGATCACGGGATTGCCCAGGATTGGGAAAACAAGCATCGTAAACGAGTTCTTACGGGTTAATGAGGCGTTTCTCACGAAAAACAAACGGATCCCGATCTACATCGACATCTCCCAGTACCACAACACGGACGATTTTTTTATGGGGCTTGTTGATGGTGCGGTGAAAAAAAATGCAGAGATCGGGATTGATGCTCCCGGTTTTTCGTCAGTCCTGGAACATCTGAAACGCACCCGTGACTCATTCGAGCGTAACAACCTGATCACGGATTTTTATGCGGAGTACCGGGCACTGGGCTACACGGTCATCTACTTCCTGGACGAGTTCGATGTCCTCTGCCAGATGCAGCACGATGCAACCATATTGCAGATGATCCGCAATCTGATCTCATCCGACAAGGCAGTCAGGATGGTGACCATCTCGCGCCGGACGCTCGCGGAGATTGAGAGGATTATTACGCAGGATACCCGTGCGGCGTCGACATTCGCGGGCGTCTTCCAGGATACCTTTGTCGGTGAGTTCACTGATGAGGACATGAATGAATTTTATAAAAAATTAAAGGAACACTCGGTCTCATTGACGGAAAGTGAGAAGGCATCGATCGTTGAGCAATGCGGTACGTTTCCACTCTATATCTCCGGCATCGGTTGTCACCTGATCGATCAGAAGAACCGGAACCGGGAGATCAGTGTACCGGCAGCAATTGATGAGATCAAAAGCGCCATGTTCCAGAATTTCAAACATATCGCGGACCTGCTCCATGAATCCGGGGGGTTTGACTACCTGACGACGTGCCTGTTCACGAATGGGAAGATCCCGCAACTGAAGATTCACGAGTTTGAACAATACGGGCTTATCCGAAGATCCGGGGACTCGTTCCGGTGCTCTTCCCGGTTGTTCTGCGATTATGTCCAGGAGAACCCGGGTACCGGGGGAACAGACCCGAAGACTGGTGATCCTGAATTCATAAAGATCCTGAACACAGAGGAGGAACTGCCAGATGTCGAGTTCAAGACGTCTGCGTTATGGAGCCTGAAACTGACGCCCGAGGAGATCGATACCCGGATCCAGGAGGGGGAACTGGCGGGGGATCATAATTCCTGGTACCTGGAGACCTTCCGGGGGGATTTCTCGAAATTTTTGATCGCGCGTTCCCTCGCGGCATTTCTCAATACGGATGGCGGCGACCTGATGATCGGGGTCAACGAGATCAGAACACCGGACGGGACACGGTACAACAAACGAGGAATCGAGACGGATCTCCAGATCCTGGGGGCGATCAAAGGGGACAACTCGATCGATTCGTACCGGCGGTTCATCACGAAGGATATTATCGAACAGTTTTTTGACCGCAAGATCACCAATCACTTCTCAAAATATTTCTCCATCTCCACAAAAAAGGTGGATAACCGGTGGTTCTGCCGGATCACCGCGATCAAATCCGACCAGGCGATCGTCCTGAAATACAACCGGCAGGACTTTTTCTTTGTGAGAAAGGATACCACGATCAAACAGCTGAACATGACCCAGATGGCGGAATACATCCATAATCATGATTGGGCACCCCAGTCGCCGACCAGGAACTAACATTCGCCAAAAACCGGAAAACCAGTCATATGCCAGGGGGGTATACCGTCACCGGCACATGAACAGGACAGAAAAGATCCGCTACCGTGGGGATTTGGTCCGGAGCAGAAGGATCACCGGTACAGGATCCCCTCCATCTGCTCTCACCGACATCAGGTAATGCCTGATAAGTTGCACCACGTTGTGCGTTCCCGCCCGCGTCTGCCGGCTGTTCTGGTAGCCTATCGTGATCGTCATCTGATCCCGGGAGGTGCTCGTCATAATGCAGGTCGTGGGCATGTAGCCAACCGGGTAGTAGAGGCAGGCACCGGTGAGCCCGTCAATGCCAGGTCTATTGGAACACAGCGGACTTGCCAGGATAATCACTTTCGTGCAAACCCGATACAAGAGCACGGTTTGAGATCCATGCTTAAAAGGGGAATACCGGTTCCGGAAATCTCCATAACCAGGATATAAAACAACTGTGGGGGTTACGATCATTTTGTTATCACACGCGAATGTTGCTCAGAATTATATACCCCTTAATCCCATGAGGTAGTGACTATGTACCGCGTCCTCTATGTTGATGATGAACCTGGACTTCTGGAACTTGGAAAGGTGTTCCTCGAAATGTCAGGCACCCTCCGGATAGAGACGGCATTATCAGCCGCAGATGCGATAAAAAAACTTGTACACGAGACATATGACGGTATCATCGCCGATTACCAGATGCCCGTCATGGACGGGATCGCATTTCTTAAAATCTTAAGAAAAGACAACAACGGGATCCCATTCATCCTCTTCACCGGCAGGGGCAGGGAAGAAGTGGTGATCGAGGCACTCAACAGCGGTGCAGACTTCTATCTCCAGAAAGGCGGAGACCCGGTATCCCAGTTCGTTGAACTTGAGCACAAAATCCTGCTGGCGATCGAAAGAAAACAGACCAGTGCCGCCCTCATTGAATCCCGGCAGCGGATGACCGATATCAT
>JAQTSH010000087.1 GCA_028711405.1 Methanoregula sp. | reverse complement strand
CGGCTTCCAACTAAAGGTGGTATTTGCATTATGCTTATAAGATATAGTATACTAAGATATATATTTAAGCTTTTTTCGTAAAAAATTCAGGGTTTGTTTGCAATTATTCAAGGGTGCGAAATCTGTGGTAGAACGGGGATTTAGGTTTATTAAAGACCAGAGCTTTCATGTGTCCGAGGTATATCTTAAAAATGACTCTCGAATTGCGGCACTGTCAATGCTGATGGTGCTCTGTCTATTGGTGTATTCGGTAGCTGAATGGCAGTTCCGGCAGGTACTCAAAGCACAAAATGCATTCGTTCGAAATCAGAAGAATCGTCCGACAAACAACCCTACGATGAAACGTGTTTTCTTCTTTTTCCGCAGAGTGAGGCAGATTCAGGAAATTATTGACGGTAAGCCAGTTTGCTCTTTGCTGAACTATGGGGTAGAATCACAGGCTATCGTTAATCTTCTCGGTGCGCCCTTCAATAAATACTATAATTGAAAAAAGATCTGCCGAATGTCGGTTTGAACATTAAACGCGCATATGACGAGATTCTTCTAATGAATATACGAAAGCAAGAGAAAAAGGTCTTACAGAATTTGAATGAAGTTCAGGCGAAAGTGGATACTATCCTGAAAAAATTCAAAGTTCATGATGTGCTTGACGTATCCATTGAACAGACTTCGACTCCTGCAACAAAGTCGAAGTATGGAAATAAACCTGAACGCACTATAGTACCGACAGTATTTCACGTCACTCCACATGTTGAGGAGTCTGCGTATCAGAAAGCAAAAGAGCTCTTTGAGTGGCATGTTTATGCCACTAATATGTCAGCCGAAGATTTATCCTTCGAAAATGTTGAGCTTTCCTATCGTGACCAGTTTATAATCGAACATGAATTCCATCGCTTGAAAGGTGTGTGCCTGTCGCTTACACCGATATACCTCCAGAAGGATAATCGTATCGATGGGCTTGTTAAATTTCTTACGATTGCTCTGCGAGTTCTTGGTTTGCTGGAAATTCCCCTTCACAATTCTATCAAAAAACGAGGGTCGTCTTTGGATGGATTATTCGACTATAATCCCAAAAAATCTCTTGATAAACCTAAAGCGGAGCGAGTTTTAGAGTTATTTGACGAGATTCATCTGTCAACGATGAAGGTAGGCAAGAAAATTTATTCTACCATTACCGGTTTAAACGAAAAACATCGGGAGATTTTGGCGTTGATGGATATTGGAATTGGGGTTTATGAAAGGTTTGGGACAATTCAGGAAAGTGATTTTTAAAGTGTGCGAACGCCGAGTGGAATTTTCATTTCGTATATCTGTGTCATCATCTCACATCGGCAGCTCCTTTGAATACTCCACTTCTGTTTCCCAAAATCCATTTCCACTCTATCCTTCCCCACACCTTCCTTTCATCCCTAAAATACTCTCTACGATCCTGACACCTGCCCGCCCATCACCATACGGATTTTCCCACGTCCGTCTCGCGTTTAACATCTCGTTCACCCCTTCACGGATACGGTCGCACCCGGTCCCGGCAAGCAGATTCGCCCCGGCGTCAATCGTCTCCGGGCGCTCGGTCGTGTTCCGGAGGGTCACGCATGGCACCCCCAGGATGCAGGCTTCCTCTTGGACGCCGCCCGAATCAGTCAGGATGAGCCGGGCGTTCGACTCGAGCTGGAGGAAATCGAAAAAGCCCGTCGGATCGATGACCGTAATCCCGCAGAGCGGAAGCTGGAACTGTTGCGCCATCTTCTTTGTGCGTGGATGCATCGGGAAGATCACCGGGAGGGAATACTCCGCGTGAATCGCGAGCAATGCCCGGATGATCTCGTGAAGCGTCTCGGGGGAATCCACATTCTCCTGCCGGTGGGAGGTGACAAGGAAATACCCCTTTGGCATAATGCCGAGCGTCTCTGTGATGTTCGACTTCGTGCGCGCAATCGCCAGGCTCTGGAAGACCGCATCAACCACCGTGTTGCCGGTCACGAGGATCTTGTCGTGTGGAATTCCTTCGTGCAGGAGATGCTGGCGCGCAGTCTCCGTGGGGGCAAAGAGCAGATCCGAGATATGATCAGCCACCACCCGGTTGATCTCTTCCGGCATCTGCCGGTCGAAACTCCGTAACCCCGCCTCCACATGCCCGATCGGGATGTGCAGTTTCGCCGCCGCAAGTGCACCCGCAAGCACCGTGTTCGTGTCGCCCTGAACGAGGACAATGTCCGGTGCTTCCTTTTCGAGCACACGCTCGATGCCTGTCAGGATCCGGCTCGTCTGTTCCGCATGGGAACCGGACCCAACATCCAGGTTGTACTTCGGTTCAGGCAGCGCAAGATCGCAGAAGAACGCCCGGTCCATCTCATACGAATAGTGCTGCCCGGTATGCAGGATAAAGTAATCGATCTGTTTCGCTTCGCATTCCCGGATGATGGGCGACATCTTGATGATCTCGGGACGGGTACCAAGGACAATCGCGATCATAGTCTCTCACAGGTAGTGTGGGATGCATGCAGATTTAAGGCTCTCATGATGCTGCACGGACAACCGGCATGGAGAAACGAGCGTTCGGTTGGTCCGGTCGGGTTTGGTGAATGGGGTTTTGGTCTCTTTTGCCGGTTGAGTCGGGTCCTGGCGTTTCCCGCTGGCTCGATAAAATCTGGTAAAATTAAAGGATCTTGAAAAATCCCTCCAGAAATTGGGGTGAATCCCTTATTTGATATCATCTTGAATCAGGAGAAAAACCGAAAAGAAACAACACGTGGGAAATCCTCAAAAGAAAATGAAAATCTCCCACGATCAAAGGAGGATACCTTGTCATTGCTGCCTCACCTCAATGACGTGAAGAGGAGCACGACACGGAGCATGAGGAGCAGAAGAGGATTGCAGTGTCCTCCCGTAGAGACGAACGTGCAGTAAAAATTATGGTATGATACTGGTGCAGGGACGCCCGGAGAAATCCGTTGCGTGCGAGATCTTCTCCGCCAGATATCAATGAGCGCACTCAACGCGGATGTGCATCCACCGGCACCTGGTGCCGGTACCATTCCACCGTCCGGCGCAACCCCTCTTCAAACGGCACCTGTGCCACAAACCCGAACTCCTTCTCTGCCCGCGACGTCACCAGGCACCGGCGCGGTTGCCCGTCAGGTCGGGTTCTGTCCCAGTGAATCTCGCCGGAAAAGCCGGTCGTCTCCTGGATGATCTCTACCAGCGCCGAAATCGAGATCTCCTGCCCGGCGCCAAGGTTCACGGGCGCCGGCTTGTTATACCGCTCTGCGGCGAGCACAATCGCCCGTGCGGCATCCCCGACATACAAAAACTCCCGTGAAGCCGCGCCGGTTCCCCAGATCTCGACAACCTCCCGCTTCTGTCGGATCGCATCCACAAACTTCTTGATCAGCGCCGGGATCACGTGCGAACTCGCCGGGTTGAAATTGTCCCCGGGACCATACAGGTTGACCGGCAACAGGTAAATTGCATTGAACCCGTACTGCTGCCGGTACGCCTGCGCCTGCACGAGGAGCATCTTCTTCGCAAGTCCGTATGGCGCGTTCGTCTCCTCCGGGTACCCGTTCCAGAGCTCGTCCTCGCTGAACGGAACCGGTGTGAACTTCGGGTACGCGCAGACTGTACCGAGGATCACACACTTCTTCACACCCTCCTGCCGGGCAGCTTCTATCAACTGGATACCCATGATCGCATTATCATAGAACAGCTCGCCGGGATAATTCTGGTTAAAGCCAATCCCTCCCACCTTTGCCGCAAGATGGATGACCATATCCTTCCCCTTCACTGCCCGAACACAGTTCTCCCATTTCCGCAGGTCGAGATCCCGGCTGCGGGGGATATACACCTGGTCGTCTGAGACGCCCCGTGCATGCAACTCGTCAACAATATGAGAACCAAGAAACCCGGCACCACCCGTAAGAAGGATCGATTGGCTGTTCCAGAATGTCATACAATAAACTCCGTGATATGCGAGAGGATCTCTTCCGATCCCGTGTTTGTATAGTCTCTACCTGTTCGCTCATAATGTTGTTTATATGCCAGGAACTCCGGGAGACGTGAGATCCAGGCAGGAGAACAGATTTCCGGGTAGGAGAGCGCTGTCCCGACACCCAGGCGCCGGATCGTTGCGGCAATCGCCCGGTCCTCGATAAAACCCGGACGTTCCCAGACGATAAGTGGCACCTGTGCCTGCACGGCTTCCGAGACGGTGCTGTACCCGCACCGGGTGACAACTGCATCGCACATCCCAATCCAGTTCTGGGATTCGGTCTCGCCCGCCGGCAGCGGAATGATTCTGGGATGCACCGCCGCAAACGGTGAGGGCATAACAAGCCGGATACCGGGTTCATGCGACACTGTGGAAAGAAACGTCTGGCTCAATTGATCCGGCGGGCAGCGGGGATTAAAAAAGACGACACGGGCATCTGCCGGTATCCCGAGGCGCGTGCGCATCCCCGCCCGGGGAACCGTGATGGCACGTGCCAGCAGACTGACCGGCACCCGCCGGGGAAATGCCGGCATCGGCAGATGAAACGGGAGGATACAGGCAAGACTCGCGCGGGAATACGCGTGGTGCATCTCCGTCACCACAGGAGCATTTTCCGAAAGAAGATGTGCATAGATTGTGTCCCATGAAAAATTCGAGACCGCCACCGACGGGATACCGGCATCATCCGCCACAAGGAACGGTTGCGGGACGATATCCGAGAGGATGAGCGAGACGCCTTCGTCGCGACAGAACCGCACTTCGCGGGCGACAAACGTCTCCCAGGTCGTATGCCAGTCTTCGAGAAGGGCACGCGTTGTCTCCCCATCTACCGCATCGGTTCCCGGCTGGAGCGGGACAGAGATGTCATTCCGGCACGGGATCACCATGACGCGGGGATCCGGGAGCGAACGGGCGAGCAGATCAAACGGTCCTTCGGATTTGACGATGATACGGACGGATGGATACGCCGCCAGGATCGCACGGACGAGCGCGATCGACCGGGCGGCATGTCCCGCGCCGTAATCACTAATATAAAAACAGATTGTGCGCATCGCGATCGAAAAAAGATTAGTCTGCCTTCCACCACTTGTCCGGGAACGCCTTTGCGAGGATCTCGTCCCCCTCTCCAACAGGGGAGAGCCCGAACGCCCGCAGATCGGCGTCCACCATGATCTTCACCAATTCTTCGAACCGGACCTTCGGTTTCCAGTCCAGGTTCTGCTCGGATTTTTTGGGATTGGAGATCAGGACCTCCACTTCGGTCGGGCGGAAATATTTCGGGTCGATCCGCACATGTTCGTCGATATCAAGCCCTACATACGAGAATGCGGCGACGAGGAATTCCCGGACCGAGTGCGTCTCGCCGATCCCAATTACGTAATCATCAGCCTTCTCCTGCTGGAGGATCTTCCACATGCACTCGACATATTCCGGTGAGAATCCCCAGTCCCTCCGGGCGTCGAGATTCCCTAGGTAGAGATATTTCTCTTTTTTCGCGAGGATGCGGGCGATGCCCCGCGTGATCTTCCGGGTGACGAACGTCTCCCCCCGGCGTGGGGATTCGTGGTTGAAGAGGATCCCGTTTGCCGCGTACATGCCGTAGCCTTCGCGATAGTTCCGGACCATCCAGTACGCATAGACTTTCCCGCAGGCGTACGGGCTCCGGGGGTGAAACGGCGTCTCTTCGTCCTGCGGCGGCGTTGAGCCCCCGAACATCTCGCTCGAGGATGCCTGGTAGAACCGGGTGCCGTGGTTGCTCCGCCGGAGTGCTTCAAGGAGCCGGGTGGTGCCGAGCGCGGTGACATTGCCGGTATATTCCGGGGTCTCGAAACTCACCCGTACATGGCTCTGGGCACCGAGGTGATAGACTTCGTCCGGTTTGATGTTGTACATGACGTTTGCGATCTGCTCGGAATCGGCAAGGTCGCCGTAGTGAAGGAACATTTGCGCGTGCGGATCATGCGGGTCGATATAGATGTGATCGATACGACTGGTGTTGAACGTCGATGATCTGCGGACAAGCCCATGCACCTCGTACCCTTTTGCGAGCAGGAGCTCGGCAAGATACGACCCGTCCTGCCCGGTGATGCCGGTGATGAATGCTTTCTTTGTCATGTGAATGCCTCAAATGAACTGGTACCTATTGATATTTCTCTCATCCTAGATAAAAATCGTTCAATTTTACCGCGCCGGCTCATCCGAACGGCACGCGCAGAATCGGGCAAACGGCGGATGAGAATTGCGGATTGATTGGTATGGCGGATGCGCCGGAACGCGTCAATAACAGCAGCCGGAAGAGATGACGGGTCGTCGGGATGCATCCTCCATCTGCCGCGCCCGGTTGCACGAAGATTCTCGCCAAACGTTGCAGAGAACCTGGAGGATGGATCCTCCATCCCCTGCCATCAGTTGCACAACCCGCAGAAATCCGGACATCGTCATTGTCGAAGCGATGATGTGATACTTCACTGGTTCCGGTACC
>JAQTSH010000003.1:25231-28398 GCA_028711405.1 Methanoregula sp. | reverse complement strand
ATTTTTATTCATCCTCCTCATTGCAGGAACCCTCCTCATCGCAGGCTGCACCACCACCCAACAGGGCAGTACACCGGCAAGTACCGTTGCGATAACAAATACTTCCGGGTCTTCAACGGGGAGTATCCTTGTGTATGCAGGTGCAGGACTAAAATCCCCGATGCAGGAAATCGGGCAGTTGTTCACCCAGAAATACAAAATTGACGTCCAGTACAACTATGGCGGTAGCGGAACGCTCATTTCCCAGATGAACCTGACAAAAAAAGGTGACGTTTTCATCACGGGTTCAACGGTTGAATTCAGCATCGCAAAAAGCCAGGGGCTTGCCAATACATCCCAACTGATCGGGTATCATGTTCCCGTGATCGCGGTACAGAAAGGAAATCCGAAGAACATCACCACAATCCAGGATTTTGCACAGCCAGGACTGAAAGTCGCACTTGGTGATGCAACCGCAACAGCCATCGGCAAAGCCGGTACAAAAATGTTCCAGAAATACAACATCACCAGTGCAGTCGAGAAAAATGTGGTCACCCGCACGCCAACCATCAACGAGCTTACCATCATCATGAACACCGGACAGGCAGATGCAGCGCTCCTCACCCTTGACCAGATCGACCCGGCAAAAATAGATGCAATTTCGATCCCGGTACGTGATAATGTAGTACTGATCGTCCCCATCGGGTTGACAAGTTTTACGAAAAATCCGGAGAATGCCCAGAAGTTTGTAGACTTCGTTGCCTCAGATGAAGGAAAAGCGATCTTTGCAAAGCACGGGTTCCCCACCTACCCGGACCCGGCATACGCAGGCGTCAAGCCATAAGGGAAAAATCCAAAAACCAGAGGTTAATCATGATGGATTTCAAACCAATTGGCATCGCTCATTCACCATTTAGAAATGCAGGGGCTCCTCCGTTCCAGAGCACCTTTTCACAGGCAGAGGGAAAAATCGAGATCTTCCCGGAATACCAGGAGGGGCTCACGAGTATCGAGGGGTTCTCCCATCTCATAATCCTCTCTTTTTTTGACCGCGCAGACCGGCGTGCACTGACCGAACAACCATTATCGGATGGTGTGGCATACCATGGAATTTTTGCCACCCGCCATTACAATCGCCCGAACCCGATCGGGATCTCCTACGTCACCCTTAGTGGGGTGGAGGGAGGGACACTCCATGTATCTGGACTGGATCTTCTTGAAGGCACACCCGTTCTTGACATCAAGCCCTATGTACCGGCATTCGACAGTATCCCCCAAGCCGTCACCGGCTGGGTATCTGCACAACATATCGAAAGGATACGCGAGACGAGCATTCGCGTCCAGCAGGACATAGAAAAAAACCAATAGCGCCGGTAAGCGCAGGATAATGGCTGATGCGAAGATTCTGTCTCTCTCTCACATACCTGATTTTTTTTAGCATCAGCGCAATCCTCCTGTGCCTGATTTTGTATTCCCCGTTACCCGCACTCACTGCAAGCCTGGCAAGTCCGGAAATCCGGTTCGCGATCCTGCTCAGTCTCGTGACGAGCGTGATATCAACCATCATCTGCATTGCAATAGCCATTCCGGTCGCCTACGCGCTCGCCCGGTACCAGTTTTTCGGAAAACGGATTGCCAACCTTGCCCTGACCATTCCCCTCACGCTTCCGCCGCTGGTTGCCGGTATTGGACTCCTCCTCTTCTTTGGCACGACGCCGTGGGGAAAGGCACTGGAAACCCTCGGCTTTGTGGTAATTTTCACACCGCTTGGCATCATTGTTGCAGAAGTTTTCGTGAATATTCCCTATATGATCCGGATATTACGATCTGCATTTACTACCGTGAACCCGCGCTATGAATATGTGGCAAAGACACTCGGATGCACAGACACCAGTGCATTTTTCCAGGTCACCCTGCCGATGGCACGCCACGGTCTCCTTGCCGGAACGGTCATCACGTGGTCAAAGGCGATGGGGGAGTTCGGGGCGGTGCTCATGGTTGCCGGTGCGACAACGATGAGGACCGAGACACTGCCGATCGCCCTCTATCTCAATATCTCAACGGGCGATCTGAACCTCGCCGTTGCAGCTGCGACCATCCTGATCCTGATCTCGCTCATCACCCTGTGTGCGGTGGAATATTTTGATCGGGGCGTGCATGTCTTTTAGGAGGTAACCATCAGTGCTGCACATTGAATCCCTTTCCATAACATTGGGCGAATTCTCGGTACGGGACGTGTCGCTTGAGGTACAATCCAATGAATATTTCATCATTCTCGGTCCGACCGGTGCGGGAAAAACGGTTCTTCTTGAGACTATTGCTGGCATCCATACGCCGGATTCAGGAAGAATATTTCTTGGAGACCGGGAGATCACCTCCACAGAACCCCGCTCGCGGAATATCGGTATGGTATACCAGGACTACATGCTCTTCCCTCATCTTACCGTAGAGGACAATATCGCTTTCGGGTTGCACCAGAGAAAAATCCCCGTGGATGAGCAGCGGGCGATTGTGGAAGATATGTGCATTCTCTTAGAAATCCACCACCTCACCGGAAGGTATCCGGGTTCGTTAAGCGGTGGGGAACAGCAGCGTGTTGCCCTTGCCCGGGCACTCGTGCTTAAACCGGAAATCCTGCTTCTTGATGAACCGATGAGCGCACTTGACCACCGCACAAGGGAGCGGATGCGGATGGAACTTTCCCGGATCCAGCGGCTCACCGGGACGACGATCATCCAGATAACCCATCATTTTGAAGATGTCTTTGCGCTTGCCGACAGGATAGCGATTATGCGGGAGGGACGGGTTGTTCAGGTCGGGGAGACCTCGGAGGTATTCCTGCATCCCCTGGATACGTTTATTGCAGAATTTCTGGGTATCGGAAACATTATCCGGGGGACTTCGTCCAGGACCGGGAATATTGCCCAAATCACTACCGGTAATGGCCCGGTATTCTATGCTGCTTCCAGTATCTTTGGGGAAGTGGTTGCAACCCTTCATGCTGAAGACGTGATCCTGTCACAGGAACCCTTCATCTCGAGCGCCCGCAATCGTCTTTTTGGGACTATTTCTGAGACTATACCCTTTGGAAGCACAGTCCGGGTTATTCTTGATGTGGGGTTCCCGCTCACGGCACTTCTCACCCGCGAGAGCTGCCATGATCTGCATCTTGAACAAGGAAGCAGGGT
>JAQTSH010000003.1:7416-25131 GCA_028711405.1 Methanoregula sp. | reverse complement strand
CCGATACGTGCGTGAATCTCAACGAGTCCGTATTTATGTATGATATGGACCGGACCGGCTTCCGTGTCCCGAACGTAGAGTTCCTCGTTACCTATAAAAGCCTCAATGTCCTCTTCAGTTACCGGACGGGATACCCGGTATATGCGACGCTCCCAGTAGGGAAACGGCGGAATGGGATTCTGGAATGCGGCTGTCATCGTTGTATAGTTTTCGCAGATCTACCCGATAATACGATCCATCACTCAGGTTTTACACATCGATTGTCCATCCCCTATCGATTTCCGGAATTATATGAGTCAATATACGGATAGTTTTCACCGGACTGTACTTTTGTGTTGACTGCGAACCCGGGTATCTTACTCTCGTACATGCTACCATCCGTGTCTGTGATGCCGGACAGGTTCTCCACGGTATTTGATGCAGACAGTAAGCCAAGTTTTCGAATCGACAGATTGCCTGTATGCCGGAAATCCGCAAGGTAACGGATACAAAGAATAACCGAAATGTGACGTGCCTAACGACGTGTGGAACATCCAGCTGACAGGATAACGTCTCCAATGTATCAGGGAAGAGTTACGTGGTTTTGCCAGCGTTAAGTGATAATAATTATCTAGATTGAAAATTAATAGAATGGCATTAGAGATATCCGCTGATGACATCCATTTGGTTCCTTTTAAGTTCTGCCCTGACCGCTGAACGCTTATCGTGGATTGCAGAATCCCTGAAATATTTCTATATAAATATCCACCCTGATGCCTTGCGTCATCCGTCCCGTGATAAAAACACGAAATTCAGGTTCTTTATCACGGGTGATGCTCTTTATAGCCTTCATGAAGAGGAAACTCTCCAGATCTGGGATCTTATCCTGTCACTTCCATCCGTATGCCTGATCTGTGACCGCAGGGAACTGGATCTTCGGGGTTTATCGGTCTCCTCCCTTATAATGAAATTTCCCGGATTGGTATTTGACCAGAAAGAGACCGATCAGCCGGATTCATGGTCCTTCTGGAAAGAGATCATCCGGGTTTGCCGACAGATTGATCCCGATTCAAAGACCTTAGGATATCTCCAGATTTCATCCCCGTACATGAACAGATCATGCCAGTATTCTCTTGCCTGCCTCCAAGCGGTTGTAAAGGAAGGGATATCCCCGGAGCTCTATGCATATCTTGATGGAGTACATGTCACCCATAACAACCAGAATCCTGGTGTGTTTAGAAATATCGGGACCGGTTTTCAGGAAATCGGGGAGATCGCACGGAGCACCAACCATCCGTTCCTGATGCTTGCATGCGGTCGGTCTGCCGCTGCAAGAGGCTACAATACATGGGACGGTGGAAAAGGTACAATTGTTTCAGCCTGTTCTATTGAACCATGCAAAATCCGGAACCTGAACGCCATCGTGTACCGGTTCAGGGACAGTCATTGCATCCTGGGAGAATCCGTGGGGTTAATCGATATCTCCGAATGTCTTGCGACAGGACGGAACTTGTGGGAAAACAAGAAGCCCACTCCACCATCGCTGGTCATAATGATTACCCATACTCCGTATGGTACCGAACATGCATTTGGTGGATTCGCGTTTGCAATTGCGTGTGCGCATAATGGGATAGCAACCCGTGTGATCTTTCTGGAAGATGGGATCTACTCGCTGACCGGAACCCAGACAGCAGATCCCGACGATCTTTTCTTTAATATGCAGGATATAGTGAATGCCGCAGGAGGAAATAAAAATCTTGAACTTTATGCGCATATGCCATCCTTTCACAAACGCAATGTCCAGAAAAATCCAAGAATGAATGCTGTTCTCGATATCGGTCCAGGGGAACTGGCAAACCTTCTTTTCTCCCCCCCACGCGGGGTTATTGCAAACACCCAACGGATTCTTTTCTTTTAGGGGGACGATGCGATGGCATCCCGGGAAAATGCTATGGGGCACCCCGGATCTTTTTATTTAACATACCAAGCGCTCTCGCGGTTTTCTTGTGCTGTATACATGTGTCCCGAAGGGAATTATGTATGTCTCCCATGCCACATCTGCGTTATAACCGGGTTCCCGTATCGTCTTAAGTTAATCAAGGTTCAAGAAAGAAAAAATCCATTAACCTTTTTTAATTAATATCAATGTTTTTTCATAACATTTAATTACAATGTTGAATAATGATCAAAATCAAGCAACGAATCAAGTGTGATGTACATGGCGTTTGCAGTGCATGTGAATATGGAACGATGTACCGGGTGTGGCAACTGTGTGGTTGCCTGCCCTGTCAATGCGCTCGAGCTTCATACGCTCGACCCTGTGACCAAAGAGAAGATCTATACTGTTATTGATGGGAGATCGGTAAGTCTCGATATCAGGGCTGAACTCTGCGCCGGCTGCGGTGTATGCGTTGAAGCCTGTCCGTACCGGGTCATACGATTATCGGGCAAGGGGGAACTACCCCTGCCAGCACAGACGTAACCGTTCACGGTTCTGGATACAGAGACAGTATTGTGTTACAAAAAGAGGGACATTATGCCAAAAATCAGATTAAACATGATTACACAGCGTTCGATCGAGGAAGGCGCTGCGATGGAGAAGGGCAAGACAAATCCTGATTACTTCACCGCCTGCTCGATCTGTGAAATGAATCCGGAAGACATGAAAAAAGCCGGGATCTGGAAGAGCACCAACGTCCGGGTCACGAGCGAGTGCGGCAGCGTTATCGTCAAGGCGATCGAGCCGACCCAGTTCGTCCCGCCGGGACTTGCGCATATCCGGCAGGGCGTATGGGCAAACCAGGTCGTTCCGCCACGGACGCAGTCAACCGGTGTACCGCAATACAGCGGGTTCCCGGTCACCATCGAGCCGGCACCAAACGAAAGACTGAAGACCGCCCTTGAACTTGTCCAGGGTGCGGTAGGATTATGGAAAGGAGGTAACTAATATGCCAAAACTCATAACCCAGGTCGGATGTCCCTACTGCGGGTCGTCCTGTGACGATATTGAAGTTCTCGTATCGGATGATGGTAAGAAGGTACTTGAAGTCCACAATGCCTGCACCATCGGAAACAACCTCTTCCACCATGCAAATGATTCCACGCGTCCGATGCTGCCGCGAAAGCGCCAGCCGGATGGATCCATGAAAGAGATCTCTTATGACGAGGCGGTCGACTATACCGCAAAGACCCTGCTCGCGGCAAAAAAGCCGCTCATCTTTGGTTTTGGCTCCACCAACTGCGAAGGCATGAGCGCTGTCGGTCGGGTCGCTGAGAAAGCCGGGGCAGTTCTCGATAATTGTGCATCGATCTGCCACGGACCTTCATTCCTTGCAATCTTCGATAACGGGTATCCCAGCTGCACTCTCGGAGAAGTCAAGAACCGTGCCGACTGTGTCGTATTCTGGGGCTGCAACCCTATGCACGCCCACCCGAGGCACACCTCCCGCTACTCGATCTTCCCCCGGGGATTCTTCACCCAGAAAGGGCAGATGCAGAGGACCATCATCTCCGTTGACCCCCGCGTCTCGGACACCGCCAAACTCGCGGATATCCACTATATGCTCAACCAGGGTCATGATTACGAGCTCTTCGACGCGTTCCGCACGGTACTCCGGGGACACGACATTCCTGACGAGGTCGCCGGGATCAAGAAAGAGCAGATTTTACAAGGTGCAGAAGCGATGAAAAAAGCCCGCTTCGTCATGATCTTCTTCGGCATGGGCTGTACACATACCGATGGTCGTAACCACAACGTCGATATTGCCATCAGCCTGACCCGTGATCTCAACACCCACACGAAAGCGTCAATCATGGCGATGCGGGGGCATTACAATATTGCAGGACCGGGACAGGTCTGGTCATGGCAGTTCGGGTTCCCCTACTGTATTGACCTCTCCAAGGGATCCCATGCCCACATGAACCCGGGTGAGACCAGTTCCGTCGATCTCGCGATGCGGGACGAGGTGGACTGTTTCGTGAATGTCGGCACGGATGCAGGAGCGCACTGGCCGATCGATGCAGTCAAACACGTGAAAAAGCACCCCTTCATCACCATCGACCCGAACTTCTGCATGGCGAGCGAGATCTCAGATCTCCATATCCCGGTCAGGATTGCCGGAGTCGATGAAGGAGGCGTTGTCTATCGTATGGATAACGTCCCGATCCAGTTCAAGGCGGTCCTTAAAGGTTTGACCGGAGTTCCGAGCGATGAGGAGCTCTTCGATATGATTTACGAGCGGATGTGCAAACTGACCCTGACTGAGCCCATCTGGCTGGCAGCACTGGAGCACAGGAAATATCCATCTGTGGTGAGCTGAAATGGCAGAAATCCTCATAAAAAACGGATTTGTTATCGATCCGACGCGCAAGATTGATGGTGATGTCGCTGATGTCGCAATCAAGGACGGGAAGATTGTTGATACGGTCAGTTCCGCAGCGAAAGTCATCGATGCCAAAGGTAAGGTCGTCATGGCTGGTGGCGTGGATGTCCATGCCCACGTAGCCGGGCCCAAGGTAAATGTCGGACGCCTGTTCAGACCCGAAGACAAGCTCTTCAAGAGCCCGATGGCACAGAAAAACGGGTACCGCATGGAATCCGGGTTCTCTGTCCCCAGTACATTCAAGACCGGGTACGACTATGCCCGCATGGGCTACGCCTTTGTCATGGAAGCCGCGATGCCGCCACTCTTCACCGCCCACGTGCACGAAGAGATCCACGACACCCCGATCATCGACGAAGCAGCACTCCCGGTTTTTGGCAACAACTGGTTCGTCATGGATTACCTCAAGAAAGGTGAAATAGAGAATACTGCAGCCTATATCGCATGGCTGATCAGGGTCACCAAAGGTTTCGGGATTAAAGTCGTAAACCCCGGTGGCACCGCTGCCTGGAGCTGGGGTCTCAACTGTTTAAGCCTCGATGACCCGGTCCCGTACTTCGAGATTACCCCCCGGGAAATCATCATCGGCTTAATGAAAGCAAACGAGTATCTCGGTCTCCCGCACTCGATGCACATCCACCAGAACAACCTCGGCAATCCCGGCAACTACGCCATAACTCTCGATTCGCTCAAGCTTGCCGAGGGCATCAAGCCGAAGAATAAGTTCGGACGCGAACAGGTCATGCATTCCACCCACCTCCAGTTCCATTCCTATGGCGGGGACTCCTGGGCGAACTTCGAGTCCAAGGCAAAAGAGGTCATGGACTATGTCAACCAGAACAAGGGAATCACGGTCGACCTCGGTTGCGTGACGCTTGACGAAACGACAACCATGACCGCCGACGGTCCCTTCGAGCACCACCTCAACCACCTCAACCACCTCAAGTGGTGCAATGTGGACGTGGAACTCGAGACCGCTGCTGGTGTCGTCCCGTACGTCTATGACAAAAATATCAAGGTCTGCGGGATCCAGTGGGCTGTCGGTCTTGAGCTCGGGCTCTATGCAACGGACCCGAACAGGACGTTTGTGTCCACAGACCACCCGAATGCCGGGCCGTTTATCAGGTACCCGCGTATCATCAAGTGGCTGATGAGCAAGAAAGCCCGTGAAGCAACCCTTGACACCTTCAAGTACAAGGACAAGGTCATCGACGCAACAAACATCCACTCCATGGACCGTGAGTTGACCCTCTACGAGATCGCCCAGATGACCCGGTCAGGCCCGGCAAAATGCCTTGGCTTGTCCAACATCTATGGAGGTCTCGCACCCGGCATGAATGCTGATGTCGGCGTGTTCGACCTCAACTACAAGAATATGCCCTCCGATCCCGAGATGATCGAGAAGGCGTTCCTCCGTGCGGCATGCTTCATCAAGTCCGGCGAGATTGTTGTCAGGGACGGAGAGGTCCTCGGTCACGGACACAAGAACACCATCTGGGTCAATGTCAAGATGCCCGAGAACCCGCAGGTTATGCGTGATATCACCCAGAGTTTCACCAAGGATTATACAGTGGGTCTCAGTAATTACCCGGTCCGCGATTACCTTGCCCCCCATCCGTTCGTGATCGATGTTGATGTGGAGGCCTGAGGTGTGATCATGGCAACAGTTACTTTAAAACCCACGAAGACCCCGACAATCATGTTCGAGGCTTTCAATATCACTCCCGATGCATTCGCGGGAAAGACCCCTGCCCAGATCGCCGCACTCGAAGGACGGGAAGGAAAGATCAAGGTGACAATCGGGGACTTCTTCGAAGTCTCCGGTTCTCCGGGCGCAACCGCGGCTGAGACCGATATTGTGATCGCCGGCGATTGTTCCCGGGTGAAATACATCGGGAACAAGATGACTGCGGGATCAATTACCGTGAATGGTAACGCCGATATGTACGTTGGCGGCTGGATGAAAGGCGGGAAAATCCACGTGAAAGGCAATGTCCACTCGTTCTGCGGTATTGGCATGGAAGGCGGGGATATCCTCATTGACGGCAAAGCCGAGAACTATGTTGGCTGCGCATACCGTGGCGACTGGAGAGGCATGAAGGACGGGACTATCCGGATCAAAGGAAGTGCCGGGAATGATATCGGCACCTTCATGCTGGGGGGTACGATCATCATCGAGAACAACGCGTTCATCCATGTCTCCACTCACGCGGAAGGCGGGACCGTTATCATCAAGGGGGATGTCGAGGGACGTGTCGGGGGCCAGATGGTCAAGGGAGATATTTACATCTTGGGCAAAGTCCAGTACATGCTCCCCGGTTTCAAAAAGATCGAAGTGGTTGAGAAAGAGGTCGATGGTGTAAAGGGAACTTTTGACCACTACATCGGGGATCTTGGGGAACGCCACCCCAAGAGCAAGGGCAAGGAGATCTTCGCCAACCTGTATGTAAAAGCAGCGGCATGATCTCCCCCCCTTTTTTTGTCATCAGAATACAAATTATACAGGTTGCAGAAGCCTGATAGCAGATTTCCTGTGAGGATATATGAAAAACGTTGGTACTGATTTCATAGAAGGAACACGATATCCGGTGTATTCATCAGTTGACCAGATCCTGGGAGTCCCTGAACCCGCTGCGGAACTGCCGGTTCCGGAAGGGGCAAGAGTCATCAAACTCCCCAATCCCAAACGTATCAAGGTGCCGGATGTACCTGTTCGTCAGGCAATCGAGGACTGGGGGCCCGTGACATACTTTTCACGCTCGTCCATCAGCCAGAAGGAGCTCTCGTTCCTGCTCTGGTGTACGCAGGGTTTGAGGAAGTCAGAATCCGATCAAATCCATATCCGGAATACCCCTTCAAGCGGCCTCCGGTACCCACTGGAGACATATTTTGTCGCAGGGGAGGTTGAGGGTCTCGAAACCGGACTCTACCGGTATCTCCCGCGATCCCACAGCATCGTTGCCGAATCCCTGGGTTCTGATATTCCCGTTATGATGGGAAATGCAAGCATGAATTTCCAACTGGTCACCCGGGCGGCAGTGACATTCCTCTGGGTTGGCGTACCGTATCGCTCTGTCTGGATATTGGGAAACCGGGGGTACCGGAGTGTGCTTATTGAAGCGGGGCATACCTGCCAGGCGCTCATCATGGCTGCGGCATGTATCGGATGCCGGGTGCAGCCCTCGGATCTTTTCCACGACGAGATGATGATACAACTCGCAGGTCTTGATCCGGAAACACAATGTCCGGTATATATTGCAACCGTGGGAAAAGTGGAGAGAGAATTATAAAATCAGGAACCGGGTACGCGGAGGTTCCGGGCTGCCCGGTTATTGCATATCCAGCCGGTATTAAAAAACGGAAATCCAGGGATATGACCGCCCGGTAAAAAATATCGGACCGCAATCCGAAAAAGACGCGCAGACGTTATCGCTTAACAGGGATGGATGAGGAACACGGTTGCAGGGATATGGGGATCGAACCGTAAGCGGGATTGCTATAGATCAAACCGGTTGTTGATCGACGGTCTAATGCGCGGGAGAATAGGTGAGTAGTATGAAACGGGAAAAAACTCAAAAAAATAAAAACTCCATAAAAACGGATGAAACGTCAGAACCCTCCCCGATGTATCGTAGTGTGCCCTGTACCCGGGTTGATGGGGATCTCTTTATGCACAGTGTACATGATGTTGTCGAAGAGATCCCCCTTGCCCTTTTCATCAACGGTCGCCATGTAATGACGGCGATGATGAGCCCGGTCAATCTGGAAGACTTTGTCACCGGCTACCTGTTTACCGAAGAGATTATAAAAACCACAAAAGAGATCGAGTCGATTAAAATCGAGAAAAACCGGGTCAGCGTAATTACCAAAAATCTCTTCAAAGTGCTTCCCCCTAAAAAGACCATCCTTTCCGGCTGTGGGGGGAGTGTATCATATATCGATGTGGAAAAGCTCCCAAAGATTCACTCAGATTTTTCTATCAGTGCAGCAGCGATTACTGCAGCACTCCGGTCTGTTTCGGATTCTGATAATTTTCGGATCCCCGGTGCTTTCTACAGGGTTGTTCTGCTTGATTCGCAGCAGGTAATCTGCGTTACTGAAGATATCGGGCGGCACAATGCAATCGACCGTATCATCGGTTATGCACTGCGTAACGGTATTTTTCTGTCACAGACGTTTGTCATATCATCCGGGCGCATATCTTCAGAAATGGTACGCAAGTGCTTAACAGCAAATATCCCCATCATCGTTTCACGCAGTGAGACAACAACTCTTTCGGTAGACATAGCAGACAAGACCGGGATGACGGTGATTGGAGGTGCCCGTGATGGAAAACTGAACATTTACAGCCACCCGGAGCGGATTACAGGAGGACGCCAGGAGTAAATATATTTTATAGACCAAATGAATGACAGAGTATGCTATCTGGCAGAAGTTGCCGCGACAGGAATCGCCACTCTTCACAGGATTAAAATGGTTTTTGGAAATTTTTGTGCCATCGTACTACTGCACAATCTTTTTACTCTCCTCTCGTGCAGCATCGTGACAGGATGTAAATATTCAAAATCCCGGAGCATCAGCCTTTTGGAACTCCCGGATCATGATCATCGATCAGGTCATGGGAGAATGACCACTACTTCAGCACCTGCACTGAGATCACCGACCCTTTTTTCAGAAATTCCTGTTCTTCGGGTATAGCAGCTATTGCCTCAACCTCGGCGATGTTTCGCAGACGGCTGCTGCCTTGTATCGGGTGAAAGACGGTAGATCCCTCCACTTCTTCAAGTGTACCGAAGAAAAAATCAGTCCAGTCGCGCTGGCGTCCCTGCAGATCGGTGGCAAGCCGGGCATTAATCCTGGGAAGGCTGGGATGTGCATCGCCTGATAGGGCTAAAAGTCCGGGCAGGGCGATCTGCAAAAAGCCCATCAGGTTCGAAGACGGTCCGCCGGGCAGGATGAATACAGGTTTTTTGTCCAGCATGCCAAACCCGACAGCTTTTCCTGGACCTATGCGAATCCGGTGAAAGTACTCGTGCCATCCAAGACCTTCAAGCACCTGCGCTACCAGGTCACGGTCACCGGTCCATGCTCCTCCACTTGTTATGACTGCATCTGCATCTGCGGATATTGTTTTTAACGTGTTCGTCAGGGTATCAAAGTCGTCGTTAACAACACTCAAGAGGGTTTTCATCCTGTACCGTTTACACCATGCATTGATCGTCAGGATATTGCTGGCGTACAGCTTGCCCTCAATAAGAGGCTCCCCGGGAAGAACAATCTCATCACCGGTGCCTAAGATGGCGACGGTCGGGTTTTTGAAGACAGGAACCGTGCTGTGTCCGGCAGCAGCGACAAGACCGGTTATTCCCGGAGTGATATGCTGGCCCTGCTTCAGGATACATTTACGGAATTCTACATCTCTCCCGCGAGGCTGGATATTCCGTCCGGGTTCTGCAAAATTCATGACCAGTACCTCATCGCCTTCCGGTTTTGCGAACTCTTCGGACAGAACGGCATCGGCGCCTGCAGGGATCCGGGCGCCGGTCAGGACCCGGACCGTGGTTCCCGGCTTCACTTCGATGTCTGTTTTCCCTCCTGCTTCCATGTGACCGACCAGCTTCAGGTGTACAGGTTTTTCCGGTGTTGCATCGGCTACTTCATGAGATAATACTGCATATCCGTCTTTTAAGGAAGAATCTATTGATGGGGCATCCACAAGTGCATAGAGATCTGATGCCGCGATACGGTCGGTAATTTCAGCTACGTTACAATTTTCCGCCGACAAAGGCGGAATGTGTTCAAGGGTTATATTGAGTGCTTTTCCCAGACCAATGGATAATTTTTTCATGAGTACCTCGTTATGCAGTTAGACTAAAATCACCTTAAGCTTTGTTATCTGCGTTACGGGTTGATTTTTGGCAGGAACACGAAGAGCAAAAAGATTATAATTGGCTGATCTGGATGGGATCCTTGTAGTGCCTTCCGGCAACGACGCGACGGACTCCCCCCTTGGGATTATCGCTATCCCCCCGGTACCGGGGGATAAAATGGCAGTGGCAGTGCAAGACAGTCTGCCCGGCTGCACTGCCGATATTATAACCGATATTATACCCATCCGGCTTGAAATTTGCGTCGATGATTGTCCTGCATTCATCGATCAGCTCCACGAGTGCTGACTTCTCTTCAGCAGTCAGGGTAAAATAATCCGGCGTGTGCCGGAACGGCATAATCAGCAGGTGCCCTTTGGACACCGGGAACCGGTCCCAGCGGGCATAGCACAAGGTGTTCTTTGCGATGATGTCATCAGCGTATGGCGAACAGAACGGGCAGGTGGTTTTATTTTGCATTTTCAGATTTTAATTTTTGTTGTTCAAGGAAATAAATACCGTGTTTTTGCCGGTCTCAATAGTATATGAGATCGTACTACTCCTTATGATCGAATACCTTATCACGGATAGTATGAAGAACGGTTCTTATGAAAACGGCTACCGCCGTGTTCATGCAGTATGTTTGTGCCATCATCAGCTCATCGGCAGTTCCTGTGGCAAAGTAGCCATGAACACTGTTTTCTTTTCAAGTACCGGGTATTCGTATGGTCCTGAAAGTAATTCCGATATCAGATCGATGACACGTTCAACAGTGAAGTTGAGCACGAAGAAGATACGGATGATAATCCGTCAGAAGGAAGAGAGAAAAAACCAAAGCATTCCACTTCCGGACTCTTCACATATTGATATCGTAGAAGTGAAGTTGACAAGAGATCTGATTGGCAGGAATGGAAATGGAGGAGAGATTCCGTTACTCCCCTTCATAGCTGGTATACAGTGGCAACTATACACATAGTGGCAACGATATCCATTTGATCGAGGTAGAACAATGGATAAGGTACGGAATATGTCGCCCGGATGGGCAATGAGTTTTAGATTTTATGTTTATTAATAGTTATTGTTAAATAATTATATTGTACCTGCTGTGTGGGGATTAGGACTCATGCAGTTCAATTCGTTCGATAACTTGATTTTGTTGACATTACCAAATTAATGTGAACAAGTGGTTGTCAGCCTTGATGCTTCAACGCTTTTTTATTTACCCGCCGGATATTTTATCTGTGGATGAAAACCGCAGTCCCCAGCATTCAGCAAAATAACTTTATTTTATCATTCTGTAAATGTAAATTGTTAAATCATAAGACGTTCCATGGTACAATGGATAATTCACTGCCATCGGGAAGATGCAGAAAAATTCTCGTATGATTCTTGACAATGGTTGACATTTTGGTGATCTTGGCATGGCAAAACGGTACCTCACACTCACTTCCCTGGAACATGCCCTGTCGATCCTGAAAACATCTTTTCAGGTACCGGAAAGGCGGGAAACAATTCCGATAACACATGCGGTCGGACGGTTGGTTGCAGTTCCGGTATATGCACGATACTCTGTCCCTGAAGTAAACATCGCAGCAATGGACGGTATCGCTGTAAGGAGCAGCGATACTGTCGGAGCAAGTGAGCAGGCGCCGTTGACCCTTATGCAGTTCTCCCGTGTCAATACAGGCAATATCGTCCCGGACACGTTTGATGCGGTTATTATGATCGAGGATACGTGGGAATGGGAAGATACATTCCAGATACGGAAACCTGCGGGACCCGGACAGTATGTCCGCCCGGCAGGGGAAGATGTACGACAAAACCAGCTGGTACTTCCTGCCGGACACCTGATCCGACCATTCGATATCGGTGCGCTTGCTACCTATGGCATCACTCAGGTGGAGGTCAACCGAGTGCGTGTCGGGATTATACCAACGGGAAGCGAGCTTGTTCCTGTCGGTGTCCGCCCGAAACCTGGTCAGGTCGTTGAGAGTAACACGGTCATGGCACAGGTACTGCTGGACGGGATGGGCGCGACATGTACCCGTTATCCAATTGTACGCGATGAACCCGACCTGATCTCGCGCGCACTTCAGGTCGCGGTATCAGAAAACGATCTGGTTCTCATCTCTGCTGGCTCTTCGGCAGGTACGCGGGATTTCACTGCCGGAGTCATCAGCTCGCTGGGAGATCTTCTCTTCCATGGTGTCGCGATACGCCCGGGCAAACCGGTTATGTTGGGTAAAATTTTGGGTAAACCCGTCCTTGGTCTTCCCGGTTATCCGCTGGCTGCCCAGACAATCCTCCGTGAATTTGTCGTACCTCTTCTGGAAACCTGGGGACTTGCCCCTGTACAACGCTATACATTACGAGGAAAACTCACTCAGGCAATCAATTCGGATCCTGGATTCGATGATTTTGTTCCGGTATATGCAGGTCGTGTAGGACAGACATGCTGGTGTGTTCCCCACATGAAGGGATCCGGCGTCCAGATGGCGACGATCAGGGCAAACGGGTACATCCACGTACCTGCACCACTTGAAGGATGTGAGAGGGAATCTGAAGTTGAGATTATACTTACAACCGATCCAAACAGGATTGAACGGACCCTGATATTGCCAGGTTCTCTGGATCCCTCATTAAAAGATCTGGCAAACTATGTCCATAATCAAGGATTATTTATTCAGGCAACAGAAGTTGGAAATATGGGAGCTCTGTCAGCCCTGCAAAAGAATGCCTGCCATGCTGCCCTGATGAGCCTTCCGGTATTTTCCACGCCTCCCGATTGTCCGTTCCTCGTGCAGCACCTGCCGAAAGTTGGTCTTGTTCTTATCCACATTGCGACAATTGAGACCGGCATTGCATCACGGGTTGAACTGGATCCAGAAGATCTGGTCAACGTACGGTGGATCAACACAAGAAAGGATTCAGCATACCGGATGCTCTTCGACGCCATGCTTTCTTCGCGGAGGATCGATCCCGTATCGGTGAATGGGTATACCCATGAAGTAAACGGACCGGATGCCGTTGCGACTGCAATCTGTAACAAGATTGCAGATGCCGGTATGTGTAATACCGGGATCGCAGCAGCAGCAGCACTCCACTTTATGCCGACCGGGCAGCAACGGTATGAACTGGCAATTCGACCAGAAATGCTGGGTGATCCCAAAATCTGTTCTCTCATCGCCGCAATACGATCCCAGGAGTATCATCGTATCCTGTCAAAATATTCCGGGTATGACTTGTCACAAACCGGAACTGCCCATCAATACTTTAAAGATTATACAATCAGGGAATTATCCAAAGACATTCCCTTTGAAGTATTGTCTGCATAAGTTCATAATATAGAGATGAAGTCTGTCCTTGGGGATGAAAAAGGAAAAAATTAGTGTTTGGAGAACGGGTTGAAGACATTCTCGTAGATCATGTCGCTGCCGGTGTTGTGGAGCCGGACACGCTCTTCCGGTTCCTCAACATATGCCATCAGCGGTAGTTCCATGTCGACACCGGGAACATGCCCGAACATCTTTTCCAGTTGGACCTGCTGGGCATGCATGAAAAGGGCGTTGGGGATCTCAGCCGGACAGACCTCTTCGCACTGCCCACAGTTCACGCAGGAATCAGCGATATGGGCGTACCGGATCAGGTGGAACATGAAATCGACGGGAAGATACCCTGGCGCGACGTATTTTGGATTTTTCGTCGTGCATTCGACACAGTAGCAGATCGGGCAGGCATCGATGCACCCGTAGCATTTGATGCACCGTGAGGTTTCTGCCATGATCTTCTTTAAACGTTCCTTACCCTCTCCAAGCGCCTCGAAATCATGCTTTCGCCACTTGTCGCCCAGCTTGAACATTGCACTCTCGACCTTGGCACGGATCTCGATTCCCTTGGGATTTGCCGCTTCGGTTGCAAGGATGCCACTCTTGACAGCTCCATCAAGGAGGGTTGCACCCTTCTCGCTGCACACTTCCACAAAGGTTGCCTTGCCAGCACGTGGTCCGATTACTCCCCAGTTGCCACAGGCGAGGTCTGCCTGGCGCGGGATCTTCATCTTGCAGCGACGGCAATTGCTGCGCCGCCCGTAGCCAGCCTCTTCAAGCTCATCGACTGAGATTCCTTTGTGACCGCCTTCATACTCAATAATGAACTGCCCCTTGTCGATCTCTTCTTTGTGAACCTTCTCAGGATCGACACCAAATTTATCGGCGATCATCTTTCGTGCGGTGACCGGGCTGACCGATCCACCGCAGTTGACGCCAATCATGATGATGTTGTCAAGGTTGATCTGTTTTCGCTTGGCAAGTTCATAGAACGCCATCATGTCGCAGCCCTTGACGGTGACACCGATCTTCATGTGTGCTGCGCCGTCAAGGTACTTCTTGACAAGCTTGGGGAGCAGGAGCGTACCGCAGTGGAGTGAGCCTGCCGTGTCCTTGAGCTTGGCGGGATCAGTAACAATCACCGGTTTGGCATCGTACAAATCCACGCCTTTCGTGACGACCAGAACCGCATCTACCATCCTGGTTTCAAGTGCATATTTCCACATGCTGGTTACTGCACCACCCAGTTCGGCTTTCTTCTGGATCTCGGCGTCGTTGGTCCATGCATAGAGCATGTCGCCTTTCTTTGCCATTTACTTCGCCTCCGGAATTTTTTCGACGGCAACAGCACAGTGCTTCAGTTCCGGCATCTTGGAGAGTGGGTCGAGCGCCGTGTTGGTGAGGTTATTTGCACCCTCAGCGAAGTGCATTGACATGTACAGGACCTTCGGTGCCACATCGTCGCTTACCCGTGCGATGGTGATGGTCTCGCCACGGCGGCTGCGCACTTTGATCTTATCGAGATTCTTGATACCGAGCTCCTTTGCATCCTGGGTGTTGACCTGGATGTAGGACTCGGGCACCTCATAGTGCAGGGTTGCGCACCGGTCAGTCTGGGTCCTCGTGTGGTAGTGGAAGATCACACGACCTGTCATGAGCGTGTACGGGTAATCCTTGTCAGCCACTTCTGCCGGTGGGCGGTACTCGAGACCAAAGAATGTCCCGAGACCATCCGCTGCAGAAAACTTCTCCCTGTGCAGAATGGGGGTTCCCGGGTGTTCGATAGTCGGACAGGGCCAATGGACAGATTCGGGCTTCTCCATCTTTTCGTACGTTACACCGAACTGACCCGGGGTGCATGCCCGCATGTCGTCCCAGACATCCTTGGCACTCTTCCAGTCAAAGCCCGCAAGACCCATCTTCTTCGCTAAAAGACCGATGATCTCCCAGTCATACTTCGACTCACCGGGTCCATCAACAGCCTTCCGGACGCGGTTGACCCGCCTCTCTCCGCTGGTGAACGTCCCGTCTTTTTCTGCAAAGCAGGTGCCGGGCAGGACAACATCCGCGTACTGGCAGCTCTCTGTCCAGAAGATATCCTGGATGACGCAGAAGTCAAGTTTTTCCAACTGCCGCTTGACATGGTTTGAGTCGGGATAGGAGACAGCCGGGTTCAGGCCGAGGATGTACATCGCCTTGATTGGGTCGCCGCACTGGTTGATCTGCTCGGTTAAGGTCACACCGTACCAGTCGGGCAGGGAACCTTCCTTTAAGGACCATAGATTCTCCATCTTTTCACGGTTGGCGGGAACTGCGACAGCCTGGTACCCGGAGAAGACGTTCGGGTACGCACCCATGTCGCAGGCACCCTGCACGTTGTTCTGACCACGGAGCGGGTTGACACCTACACCCGGGCGTCCGATGTTACCGGTGAGCATGGAAAGGTTGCCCATCGAACGGACGTTGTCGGTACCCGTGGTCAACTCGGTGATGCCGAGGCAGTAGATGATGACCGCATTCTTTGCCTTGGCATACAGGCGGGCAAACTCCTTAACCTTCTCGAGCGGGACACCATGGATCGACTCGACGTCAGCGTACTTCTCGACAGTCTTTTTGAGGTCTTCAAAGCCTTTCGTGCGCTTCGCGATGAACTCCTTGTCCTCGAGACCTTCCTTGATGATCCAGTACATCATGGAGTTGGCAAGCGCAATGTGGGTCGACGGGTTGAACCGGATCCATTCATCTGCAATCCGTGCTGTCGCGCTGAACCTCGGGTCAACGACTATGACCTTAATACCCTTCTTCTTTGCCTGCATCACACGCCTGCCGGCGAGCGGGTGCGCTTCGATCGCATTCGAACCCCACATTACAATGAGATCGGAGTTCAGGACATCCTCAAAGGGGTTTGTCGCTGCACCGGATCCAAACGAGAGCGAGAGCCCTGCGACGGATGGTCCGTGGCAGATTCGGGCGCAGTTATCGACATTGTTGGTTAAAAACCCGCACCGTGCCCACTTCTGTAGCGCGTAGCAGTCTTCGTTGACGGTACGGCACGAGGTCTGAAAACCAAGTGCCTTTGGTCCTCCCCGTTTGGAGATTTCCGTGAATTTCTTTACGATCAGGTCAAGGGCTTCGTCCCAGGAGGCTTCAACAAACTTCCCATCTTTCTTGATCAGGGGTTTTGTCAGACGGTCGGGGCTGTTGACAAATTCCCAGCAGGTCTCCCCCTTGGGACATAACTTGCCCTCGTTAATCGGGCTCCGCTTATAGGGTTCAACGCCGACACATTTTCCATCCTGGACAACCAGGTTTAGCCCGCACCCCACACCGCAGTACGGGCACGTGGTAGCCACGTATTTCAATTCTGCTTTAACAGTACTCATCCATTATCACCGTTCGTTGTTGAGAACCTGTAATAACAAATCCTTTTTTTTTGGATTTGTTAAACAAATTAAATTTTTAATAACCAAGGTTCATACTAAAAATATATAATGATTCTGAAGAGCAATCAAAATTTGGAGATTAAAAGTGGGTTAATGTATAAAAATTAACACAACGTTGATACAAATTGAGCACCAGCGATTTTGCATCCGGACAGGTAACTTGGAATATAAAGCAGGTATTACTATGAAACGACTACGAATCCCCCCCATTCTCTGTGACATTGTTCAGATCACATTCTCTGCCTGCGAAGGCATATCATTCGACCGATGTCGTGTCTGTCCCTCTTGTGGAGGTCCCGTGACAGGGTACGATAAGAAAAAAAAACGATTTGCAATACTTGCGGATGGACAGAAAAATAAGATAATTTTTGTTACCGTGAAAAGGTTCAGATGCCATACATGTAAAAAAATTATTTCTGCCAATGCCCCATTCTATCCAGAAACACGAATCGGATCCCCGATCGTGGACCTGTGTATAACTCTTGGACGGACAATGCCCTTTTCACGAGTATCCACTCACTTGGAATTTCTTGGAATTATCGTTGATCGCTGGACTGTCCGAAAATATGTACTCAATAACAGGTACAGGACGATAGCAACAACAGAATTGTTTGGCATGAAGGTTCCTATGTCCCTATTCTCTCTTACCGCTCTTGTAGCGAGTACCAACGAGAAAAATCCCCTGGATTCGCAGGAAGTCCTGGTAGCGTGTGGTTTA
>JAQTSH010000003.1:0-7316 GCA_028711405.1 Methanoregula sp. | reverse complement strand
ATTAGCAATACACCGGATGGGATAAATGATCTATACATGTTACCATTCATAAAATGTTTATCAGATGCATAACAATATCTACTCATGAAAGTCGGTTCTTCTCATCATATTAATGATCTGAATGCACGCATGGACGCATGTGGCGTCCCATCACACATCAAAAATGCAATCAATACATGTGTATCATTTCACACTTCGCCTGCACCCGGTGTTCTTATCGGTGCTTTCATGATAGACTATGCGATGGATCTGCTTGGCATAACTCCTGACCAGAAGATATATGGGGTCTGCGAAACCCCGAAATGCCTGCCGGATGCCCTCCAGGTGATTGCCCACTGCACTACAGGGAATAACCGGCTTAAGATTGTCCCCATTGGTAAATTTGCGATCACCCTGAACACCGCAACAAAAGAATCCACGGCTGATGCCATACGGGTGTATGTCGATCGTGAAAAACTGAAAAAATTCCCGGTCATTGATCTCTGGTATGCCAACAGCCCGGAATATGACAAGGCGACAATGGATGAATCCCTCCAGATGGAAATATTCCGTGCGGAGCGCCAGATACTCTCCTTCGAACATGTCCGTATCAAGGTTAGCGGTAAAAAGAACTGGAAGTCAGTGACCTGTCCCTGTTGTGGCGAAACGGTTCCCGATTACCTGATCGAAGGGGACCACTGCGGGGCGTGCGGCTCGATGAAATATTATGAGACAATCAGGAAATAACAACCGTTTACACGGGTAGCGTATCACTGCTTATATATCCCAGACCCGGTTAGACTTGCCCGCTATAGTTGGCAAAGGAAAAATCCTGGGTTGCAGGATCCCAAGAGAGATCCATACAGGCTTGGTCACAACGTGAAAATGAGGCAGCTGTTTATGAATCCCGAACAAAAATTTCCATAATTTGAGGTTATTTTAATGCGTTCATGGGGTTATGACCCAGCCTGCATACACAATTATCATGGCGATCAGCTGTAAGTAGCGTACAAACTACTGACACATCGCGGAAAGACCGGGCTTTTATAGGATATGTATGTGGGGATGATTTCCTGATGTTATCTCCCCAATCATCATATGTCCCGTTCGTATCTCTGGAGATGAACATTACCCCTGTAAACGGTGGAGTGTTTACAGGGTTATGATTTCAGCATTCACCAATAAAAAAAATTAATTGGTGTAGACAGACTTCCCGAGCTTCGGCTCAAAGAACTTGTCTGCCTCAGTGCGGATCGCGTGTGAGAAGAGCGCCAGCGGTATTTCAGACGGGCAGCATTCTTCGCACTGCCCGCAGTTGATGCAGGAGTCGGAGATATGTGCAAACCGGCGCAGGTGGAACATCGGGTCTGCCGGGATGAATCCATGGCGGATCATCATGTCGGGCTGTTTATACTTGTCAGCACTGGTGACACAAACCGGACAATGCTCGATGCACGCCATACACTTCATGCACCGTCCGGTCTCCTTGGCAATGGTCTCCCAGAGATTGGGTGCGAGTGCTTCAAAGTCATGCTTGCGCCACTTGTCGCCGAGCTTGTACATTGCATTTTCAACCTTGGCTCGGATCTCGACACCCTTGGGGTTTGCCGGTTCCGTGGAAAGTTTCTTTGCATCGACTGCTTTTGTCAGGAGTGCTGCACCCTTGTCGGAGCAGACCTCGACGAATGTCGCCTTGCCAGCCTTGTCGCCGATGACACCCCAGTTCCCGCAGGCAAGGTCTGCCTGCCGGGGGATTTTCAGCTTGCAGCGGCGACAGTTGCTCCGCCGCCCGAAGCCTGCCTCTTCAAGCTCATCCATAGAGATGCCCTTGTGGCCTCCCTCGTACTCGATGATGAACTGACCCTTGTCGATCTCTTCTTTCGTGACCGTGTTCGGGTCAACGCCAAATTTTTCCTTGATCATCTTCCGTGCAGCAACCGGGCTGACCGATCCACCGCAGTTGACACCAATCATGACGATGTTGTCGAGGTTGACCAGCTTGCGCTTTGCGAGCTCAAGGAGGCCCATCATGTCGCAGCCCTTGACGACCATTCCCAGCTTCTTACCGGACATCTTGGGTGCGTACTCCATCACCAGTTTGGAGAGGAGGATAGTTCCGCAGTGGAGCGAACCGGCGCAGTTGTCAAGGTCCTTGGGATTAGTAACAAGAACCGGGACCGCATCGTACAAGTCAACACCGCGTGTTACGGCAAGCACTGCATCAACGGTCTTGCTCTCAAGTGCATACTTCAGCAGCTCGGTTACCGCACCGCCGCATTCCGCCTTCTTTAAGAGACCGGCATCATTGGTCCATGCATAGAGCATTTCGCCTTTCTTTGCCATTTACTTCGCCCCCGCAATCTTTTCGATCTTTACAGCACAGTGCTTCAGCTCCGGCATCTTGGAGAGCGGGTCGAGAGCCGTGTTGGTGAGGGTGTTTGCTCCTTTGTGGAAGTGCATGGCCATGTACGTAACGCCGGGTCCAACGTCATCGGATACATGGGCGAGGGTTTCAATTTCACCACGGCGGCTTGATACCTTTATCTTCTCGTTTTCCTTGATGCCCAGTTTCTTTGCATCGAGAGTGTTCATCTGGATATAGGACTCGGGCACTTCATAGTGCAATTGTGCGGCACGGTCGGTCTGGGTCCTCGTGTGGTAGTGGAAGATCACACGTCCGGTCATGAGCGTGAACGGGTACTCCGCATCTGCTACTTCCGCCGGCTGTTTGTACTCGAGGCCGAACATAGTGCCCTTACCATCCGCTGCGGAGAACTTTCCGACGTGGAGGATGGGGGTCCCCGCGTGCTCGACAGTCGGGCAGGGCCAATGCACGGACTCGGGCTTCCCCAACTTCTCATAGGTGCACCCGAACATTGACGGGGTGCATGCCCGCAAATCGTCCCAGACATCCTCGGCAGTCTTCCAGTCAAAGCCTTTGAGGCCCATCTTCTTCGCTATCAGGCCGATGATCTCCCAGTCGTACTTCGACTCGCCGGGGCCGTCGACAGCTTTCCTCACACGGTTGATCCGCCGCTCGCCGCTGGTGAACGTCCCGTCCTTCTCGGCAAAGCAGGTGCCGGGCAGGACAACATCGGCATAGTCGCAGCTCTCGTTCCAGAAGATGTCCTGCATAACACAGAAATCAAGTTTGTCAAGCTGTCTCATCACGTGGTTGGAATCCGGGTAGGAAACAACGGGGTTTAAACCCATGAAATACATGGCCTTGACCGGGTTGCCGGCTTCATTGATCTGCTCGGTCAGGGTCGAACCGTACCAGTCGGGGAGGGAACCTGCCGGCATGCCCCACGCCTTCTCCATCTTTGCACGGTTCTCGGGAACTGCAACGGCCTGGTAGCCGGAGTAGACGTTCGGGTACGCACCCATATCGCAGGCACCCTGCACGTTGTTCTGTCCACGGAGCGGGTTGACACCAACACCCGGGCGACCGACGTTGCCGGTGAGCAGCGCGAGGTTGCCCATCGAACGGACGTTATCGGTACCTGTGGTTAACTCGGTGATGCCGAGGCAGTAGATAATGACCGCGTTCTTTGCCTTCGCGTACTGCCGGGCAAACTCCTTGACAGTCTCAAGCTTGACACCATGGATCTCTTCGCAATCGGCATACTTCTCGACGGTCTTTTTCAGGTCTTCGAAGCCTTTCGTGCGCTCGTTGATGAACGCCGTGTTCTGGAGACCTTCCTTGATGATCCAGTACATCATGGAGTTGGCAAGCGCGATATGGGTCGACGGGTTGAACCGGATCCACTCGTCCGCAATCCGTGCTGTTGCACTAAACCGCGGGTCAACCACGACAATCGGGATTCCCTTCTTCTTTGCCTGCATGACGCGGCGCCCGGCAAGCGGGTGCGCCTCGACTGCGTTGGAACCCCACATGACGATCAGGTCAGAGTTCAGGACATCCTCGAACGGATTGGTGGCTGCACCGGACCCGAAGGAGAGCGAGAGACCGGCAACAGACGGACCGTGGCAGATACGCGCACAGTTGTCGACGTTGTTAGTCTTGAATCCCACGCGCGCTAACTTCTGTAACGCGTAGCAGTCCTCGTTGACCGTACGGCACGAGGTCTGGAAGCCAAGAGCCTTGGGGCCGTTCTTGTCGGAGATCTCCTTGAACTTCTTTGCAATCAGGTCAAGGGCTTCCTCCCAGGAAGCGTCCACGAACTTGCCGTTCTTCTTGATCTTTGGCTTTGTCAGCCGGTCGGGGCTGTGGACATGTTCCCAGCAGGTCATTCCCTTGGGACAGAGCTTGCCCTCGTTTATCGGGCTGCGCTTGTTGGGTTCGACCCCAACAACCTTTCCCTCGTTCACTACGAGGTTAAGCCCGCAGCCTACGCCACAGTACGGGCAGGTTGTAGGTACATAGGTTAATGCACTTTTTGTATCACTCATATCTTTTCACCAGCAATTCAAACAGACATTTACATTCTTTTAATTGTTAACAAATTTTGATTGTTAAACAGAGCGAATATTCCCCACGATCGTATATTAACATTCTGAAAAACAGGCTAAAAATGGTGAATATTGGTGGAAAATAAATGATAAATTGTTATCATGACAGAGAATCATGATTATACTGAAATTGTCTTGTTAAGGAACAGGCAGAGCGTGCAGCAATGAAAAATAAGTACCGGATCCTCCCGATTCTCGCTGACCTGATCCCGGCGATATTTTATGCCTGTGATGGCATACTGTTTGACAGTCTCACCAGTTGTCCTCATTGCCGTGGCGGTATTGCAGATTATGACGTAAAAACAAAACATTTTGCGGTTGTAGCTGATGGCAGTAGCACGAAGACCATCACTGTCCGGGTAAAGAGGTTCCAATGCAGGGAATGCCATGCAGTGGTCTATGCTCACCAGCCATTCTATCCAGAAACACGTATTGGATCCCCGGTTGTCGATCTCTGCATCACATTTGCATCGATAATGCCTTACAGCAGTGCATCGACCTTTCTTTACAAAATTGGTATTATCGTAGATCGCTGGAGTGTTCGCAATTATGCCATGAAGAATACCCAGAGTATCGCCACTACGGGTGTGTATGGTATCCCACTTCCGGTATCCATTGTCACTCTTGCCGCACTTACTACTGATGCCGGAGAAGATTCACGCCTTAATCCGTCTGATGTGCTTTCAGCTTGCGGATATCCGTCCTTAAAAAAAGGTGAATGCAACCGTACTGCAAGATGAGCGGTATGTGCACCCTCCAAGGGAGGAACCTGCTGTTTGGATCCCAGCTCGGATCCCAAAATCCTGCGTTCTTTCATTTCAGGCACTATAGGTCGATCTGGGAAGAGTTCGCCCGCCGGAACTGTGCCAAACGCTGTTTTTTGTGGCACGCTGTGGGCACCAATCCACAAATCCGGGGACAAACGGAAGGATTCGAAAAATAACCGTGCCGGTTTTAAGAAAACCGTGTCGGTCCGGCATCATGGGGAGGTAGTTGGAGCCCGTAATATGCCCGGATTTCCCGGTCATTCTTCCACCCCATAACAGTATGAGCCGAAGTTCCGGCAGTACCCGGAACATCATTCCCTGCCGGAACTCCTGCCGTTGCTGTCTCTTTGGGAGATGTAACGATCAGCTTCCTGTCAGATTTGAGCTCAACAAGACAGGTCTCTTCAACATGGAAGAACCAGAGAACCCCGTACCGGGAATACGTCCAGAGTTCGCGGGAGACCGATCCGCCCTGAATTCTCCGGAGTATGCTGATTTCAGACCGGAGATCCGTTCGATCTTTTCCGGAGGGCTGTGCAGGCACTGGACATTCCACATACGGACAAAGGCAGGAGTCCCGCTCCCGGCAATCACGAAACCGGTAAGATTCCGAACGGAATGAGAGAAGATCCTCACCTGCCCGTGGTTTTGTGCAATCGGAAGGGCAGTGTCCTTCCCGATCACCGGTGCCGGCTCACGGGTCATTCTGCACCTTCGTCTCTTTCATCTCCGGGTGTATTCTCCGGGCTGCCAGGTCCGTGCCGGGTTGAACCCCGCGATGGTGTTGAACCGTTCCCCGCAAATAGCGGTACTCTCTTTTGCTTCGTCTTCGTTGACGAACCGTGCCGTGTATACTTCTCTTGTCTTTTCCACGGGGTTGTGGTTGACGACGGCTGTCATATATGCTAAACCTGCAAACGGGTTGTCGGGCATGTTCCTGCATTCTGCCAGGATCAAGTGTCAGATTGGCAAACTATTTGACAAGAAGAAACGCTATAACGAATAGCGAATAGTGAATTACGAACAACGAATAAAGGGCGACTCACATCATGAATTTCAACAATTTCACCATCAAATCACAGGAAGCCGTAGCGAAAGCAACAGAAATTGCCACGGCACAACAGAACCAGGCGATAGAGACGACACATTTACTCAAAGGGATGCTCTTGGTTGACGAGAATGTCATCCCGTATCTCCTCAAGAAACTAAATGTGAACCTCGATGTTTTCACCCCTGCACTCGACAGGCTCCTCGATTCCTATCCCAAGGTCAGTGGCGGGGAGCAGTTCCTCTCAAATGATGCCATAAAAGCCCTGCAGAAAGCCACCGCACTTGCCCAGGAATCCAAAGATGAATTTGTCTCCATTGAGCATCTTCTCCTGGGAATTCTGTCGGTGAACGACCGCACGTCAGGGCTCTTGAAGGAGAACCGGGTCACTGAAAAAGACTTAAAAACTGCCATCAGCCAGTTGCGGAAAGGCTCGACGGTAAAAAGCCAGAACGCCGAAGAGACCTATAATGCCCTGAACCTGTATGCCCGTAACCTGAATGATCTTGCCGGGAGCGGGAAACTCGATCCGGTCATCGGTCGTGACGAAGAGATACGGAGGGTGCTCCAGATCCTTTCACGGAGAACGAAGAACAACCCGATCCTCATCGGTGAACCCGGCGTGGGAAAAACAGCCATTGCCGAAGGTCTTGCTCACCGGATCATTGACGGGGATGTACCGGATAACTTAAAAACCAAGCAGATCTATTCCCTCGATATGGGAGCCCTGATCGCCGGGGCAAAATTCAAGGGAGAATTTGAAGAACGACTAAAAAGCGTAGTAAAAGAAGTGATATCCGCTGGAGGGGAGATCATCCTTTTCATTGACGAGATCCATACCCTGGTCGGGGCTGGCGCCAGCGAGGGCGCAATGGATGCCGCGAATATCCTCAAGCCCGCGCTTTCACGGGGAGAACTGCACGTCATTGGTGCAACTACCTTAAAGGAATACCAGAAATATTTTGAAAAAGACAAAGCCCTCGAGCGACGTTTCCAGCCGGTGATGGTCAATGAGCCGGATACGCTGGATGCCATTTCCATCCTCCGCG
>JAQTSH010000086.1 GCA_028711405.1 Methanoregula sp. | reverse complement strand
ATCGGATCAGACGGAGCACGTTCCCGATCGTCCATTGTGCAACATCCCGATCCATATGCCCGTACATCTGGAGGGCATCACGGTCATCAGGAATTATCGTGAGAATCTCAACAAGGAACGGGTACTCGCGCATCATCCCGCCCAGAAACATGAAATCAAGTCCTGTTCCCCCGTTATCGGGATCGATCAACGATAATATATCCGCCCAGTCTTTCCGGATCTTACCTTTCTCCCAGTCCTCGTTGTCTGATGTGTGTTTTCAGACTTATCGCATTTTGGTGATAGGATAATAAAGGTATCAGTGATAATTGAACATCCCCCTGACTTCTGACAGCGTTTTGGCAATCATCCTATCCTCGTTCAGTAAAGCCTAATCCCGTGGTTTCACAGATGTTTCTCAAACAGACCTGAAGTTTTCCTGAGTCAGAGATAACCGTCCCGCCAGCGCTTCTTTCACACAAGAGTACGGAGCATTACACGCTGCAGTACATCCTCGATACAGTGATTGCTTGCATGAGTGCAATTGACCTCGACCCGACCAGCAACAGCCGGGAGATCCCGAATGTTCCGGCAGCGAAGTACTATACTGTTCAGGATAATGAGGTCGTGCAGCCCTGGGTGGGACGGGTGTATCTCTACCCTCGTTCGGGCCCGGTGTCGAGCGGTGGTTTTCAAAATTATACCAGGAGCGGGCTGCTGGCAGGACCACTGATGCGATAGTATTGTGGAAGTCGGCGACCGAGACCGCTGCCTGGAAGACGCTGACGACAATATCGTGCAGGGTCTGTTTTCCTTCGGATCGCATCAGTATGTCGATCCTGCTGGTGATAGCGGCACTGGGCAGACATTTTCACCAGCGTTGTATTATATTGGGGATGTTCCCGAGCGATCCGAGTCACGTTATCCAAAGGACCCGGAAAGGTACCACACGATTCAAAAACCGGTGAGAGATGATGGTACCATCTCTCCAGTACTACCGGAAACCGGATTCGGGCAAAGGACTCAGAATGGTAACAAATGACTCAGGAACCGGGGAAGAGTGATGGTACCATCTCTCCAGTACTACCGGAAACCGGATTCGGGCAAAGGACTCAGAATGGTAACAAATGACTCAGAGACCGGGGAAGAGTGATGGTACCATTTCTCCAGTACCCCCGGAGTGAGTGATGACCGGTGATGACTCCCGCCCCCAAGGGAGGATACCAATTTTTCACTTGGCACTCAGTGCAAGCCCAGAAAATTTGTGAAACCACTTGAAATTTAGATAGATCTGAGAAGAACCAAAATTAAAACGAAAAATGAGCCCAATTTTTGCTTATATTACTTGTTAATCATCCTCCCGGTTTATCAACAAAACAGAACGGATCCTCTGCCCGAAAATCCCCTTCCACAGCGTGTGCCCGGACCCGACACCCGCCGCCGCAGAGATCGCGATAACTGCAGATCCCGCACCGGCCCCCGAACCGTGCATTTTTTTCCCGGAACCGGGCGAGCACGGGATTCTGTATATCAGCCCAGATCCGGCTGAACGGCAGTTTTCGGATATTCCCGGCAAGAAATTCCGGTGAGCGGGCGAACTGGCAGGGATAAACATTTCCCCGGGAATCGATGTTTGCCACCCGGGTGCCGGCGCTACACCCCCCCTTCAATGACTCGAGGAGTCTCCGGGCCTCGACCAGATCTTCCGATCCGTCTTTTTCCATGGAAGCGAGCAGGTGGATGCAGTCCTGTGGGGCATCTACGGTCAGGAACTCCATGGTTGCAGGATCCATCTCTTTTGCTTTCCGGTAGAGAAGATCGAGAGCCCCGGTTACCTCATCCCGGTCCAGTTGCAGCCGGGCGTAGGAATCACTTCCCCTCCCCGTTGGCACAAGCCAGTACAGGCAGAAGCGGGAGGCACCGAGGGAAATGGAAAGATCGACAAGCGCTTCAAGTTCACGGCAGTTCTCTTTCGTGAGCGTAACCCGGACCCCGCACCGGAGCCCGGCTTTTTTGCATGCCGCAAATGCATGTATTGTCCGCTCAAACGCACCGGGGGAATTACGGAACCGATCATGAGTCCCTGCTTTCGCACCGTCAAGCGATATGCCGGCATATTCGATCCCGCTTTCTTTGATTCTCCGGGCAATGTCTGGCGTGATCAGCGTTCCATTGGTGCTGAGCGCCATCTTGAGACCCCGGCTGCCGGCATGACGTGTCAGTTCCCAGATATCCTCACGGAGAAGCGGTTCCCCGCCGGTGAACAGGATTAGCGGGACACCCATATCCGCAAGATCGTCGATGACCTTGAGTGCTTCAGCGGTCGTGAGCTCTCCTTCTGTCGTGTGTCCCGGTCCGGATTTGCCGTAACAATGGATACATCTCAGGTTGCAGCGATCCGTGAGATTCCAGAAAACCACCGGCTGGTACTTCCCGGAAAATGCGAGATAGGTGCTGGGCACATCGGTCTGCGGTTTATGCCGGTGGCGCATCACGCCGCTGACCGTTCCCCGCCCGTGCATACATTGGGTGATCCGGTTCATGAGACACCCCCTCCATTCTCCCGCATCCGTACATTCGGCACACGCTTGAACTCGCGGGTGCTGAAGAGAACTGCATAATCCGGGCAGCCGATCGTCTCTGCAACCGCGTTCACTTCGACCAGCACCTGGCTTTTACTATACCCGTGGTGGACGGTGTAATAGGTGTACTCCCACCGACCCGGTATCGGTCTGCGTTCATAACAATGGGTAACGGAAGGAAATGCTGCGAGAAGTTTTCCAGGATCTTGTTCTCCCAATCCTGCCGGGTTCCATGCAACAAGAGCATTTGCGGTGATCCCGACCTTCCGCTGATCAATACGTGCCCGGAATTTCCGGATGATACCCGCTTCCTTCATGAGCCGGATCCGTTCCACAACCTCGTCGCCACTGAGACCAAGTCGTTTTCCCATCTCTTCAAAGGGAGCAGGGACGAGCGGGAGCCCCCGTTCCAGTTCCCGTAGTACCTGAACATCAATCGGATCCATGGACAACCTCCCCGGAGGATACAGGCGAAAAGGAGAACCGCACATCGATTTTAATTTTTTTTACTGTCGGCAGGTCAAGAACATCCGATACCGGAATCCCGGTCCTGTCCAGGATCTCATCCAGCACCTTTTGGATCCCATTCCCGTTCTGTGCTGCAATCGTGAACCAGAGGGAATAGTAATGATCCCGTTTGAAGTTGTGTGACACTTCCGGATAACTGCTGATGATGGATGCAATCTCATTTACTCTATCTTCAGGTACATGGAGGGCGATAAGTGTCGCGGCATGCAAGCCGAGGTGATGGGATTCCAGCACCGGGGATATCCCCCGTATAATGCCATCCTTTTCCAGCCGTTTCATGCGATCGATCAGCCCGGTTTCAGTAATCCCGAGCCGGTCTGCAACCGCTTTCCATGGCCGGGATACCAGCGGGAGATCATCCTGAAGCACAGTGAGTATTGCAAGATCAGTCTGGTCTGGTATGAAGTTGCCGCTCACGGTGTCACCTCGCCGGGCTGGTACGGGCACCACGGGTCTTCCCCGCAGCATTCACCGTTGAGCGCTTCCGGTGTTGCAAGACCGTCACACCAGAGCGGGGATGCCGCGTTCTCCCTCCGGTATGCCCGGGCCCGGCACCCGCCGCAGGTTATCCTGAATTCGCACCGTCCGCACTTTCCCGTGAGCCGGTCAGGATCGCGGAGTGCGGCAAAGAGCGGGGAATTGTTCCAGATCTCAAAGAATGATGTCGTGCGCACATTACCGGCGCTGACCGGCAGGTACGGGCAGGGAGTCACATCACCATTGGCAAAGAGCCGGCAGTAGGTGATACCGGCAAGGCAGCCCCGGCCCCAGGTCGGGTTAACAATACCCAGTTCATCCGCGATACGACGAAACTGCGGGGCGCATGTCGGGCGGATGTTCAGACCGGAATTCCGGTAGCGGATGAGGATCTGCCGGATCAGTTCTTCATATTCCTGCGGGCTGCGGGGTTCGATATGCCGTGCCCGCCCGGTTGGGATAGGGAAGAAGAGCTGGTAATCGCGGACCCCGAGGGAAGTGCCGAGTCCGATAACCTCTTCCACATCATGGATGGCAGATCTCATCACCGACATATTGATTTGGATCGCGATCCCTGCGTCGCGACAGTGCCCGATTGCCTGCACTGCTCGCTCCCAAACCCCGAATAGCCCCCGGAATGCATCGTGGACAGACGGATCTATCGAATCCAGGCTGATGGCAACAGCCTGGATGCCCGACTCACGGAGTTTCATCGCGGTATCACGGTCGATGAGGTACCCGCTGGTCCCCATGACCATCCGTAGTCCCTGCACCGTGCCGTACCGTGCGATATCATAAATATCCTCACGGAGGAGCGGCTCGCCGCCGCTCAGCACAACGACCGGTTTACCGGTGGCACGGATCTGGTCGATGACGGCAAATGCCTCCTGCGTGGAGAGTACTTCTTCTGCTTCCTTTTCACCGGCGTCCATGTAACAGTGGGAACACTTCAGGGGACACCTGAGTGTGATGTTCCATGAGATAATACGCGGTGCACTCACCGTACCGTTCACGACTATATTTCCTGTGCTTCCTGACTCACTTTGAGCTAAGAGAGTAAAAAAGAATTGGTGCAGGCAGATGCAGGAATCAGGATGTACCTTTAGTGAAGATTAATATGAACGGAGTGAAAATGCTACGATACAGGCTTTGCCTGAGCTGCCTCCTCTTCGGGGCAGATGATGAGGTGTCAACTCATGGACAAGAAGAAACTCACGACAGCTGCCGGGGCACCGGTCCCCGACAACCAGAATGCCATTACGGCAGGACCCCGTGGTCCCATGCTGCTGCAGGACGTCTGGTACCTGGAGAAACTTGCGCATTTTGACCGCGAAGTAATCCCCGAACGGCGCATGCATGCTAAGGGATCAGGGGCGTTTGGCAAGTTCACGGTCACCCACGATATCACCCGGTATACCAAAGCAAAGATATTCGAAAAGATCGGCAAGGAGACCGAGTGCTTTGTCCGTTTTTCGACCGTTGCCGGTGAGCGCGGTGCTGCCGATGCGGAACGCGACATCCGTGGTTTTGCCATGAAGTTTTATACCGAGGAGGGGAACTGGGACCTTGTCGGCAACAACACCCCCGTCTTCTTTCTCCGCGACCCGCACAAGTTCCCGGACCTCAACCGTGCGGTGAAACGCGATCCCCGCACCAACATGCGAAATGCGAAGAACAACTGGGACTTCTGGACATCCCTCCCCGAAGCATTGCACCAGGTGACCATTGTCATGAGTGACCGTGGTATTCCCTATTCCTACCGGAACATGCACGGGTTCGGGAGCCACACCTTCAGCATGATCAATGCAAAGAACGAGCGGACATGGGTCAAGTTTCACTTAAAGACGCAACAGGGAATCAAAAATCTCACGGACGAGGAAGCCGAAGCGATTGTGGCAAAGGACCGCGAGAGCAACCAGCGCGACCTCCTGGAGAGCATCGACAAGGGAGACTTCCCCAGATGGAAGATGTATATCCAGGTGATGACGGATGAGCAGGCAAAGAAGATGCCCTACAACCCCTTTGACCTGACTAAAGTCTGGTTCCACAAGTCCTTCCCCCTCATTGAGGTGGGCATGCTCGAACTGAACCGGAACCCGGACAACTACTTCCAGGACGTGGAGCAGGCTGCGTTCAATCCCGCGAATGTTGTCCCGGGCATCAGCTTCTCTCCTGACAAGATGCTGCAGGGCCGCCTCTTCTCCTATGGGGATGCCCAGCGGTACCGCCTTGGCGTTAACCTTGACCAAATTCCGGTCAACCGTCCGAAACATGCCTATGCCCATGCCTCCCACCGCGACGGCCAGATGCGGGTGGATGGAAACCACGGGTCAGCCGTGGGCTACGAGCCGAACAGTTTTGGCGAGTGGCAGGAGCAACCCGAGTACAAGGAACCTCCGATCGAGCTCTCCGGCGCAGCGCAGGCATGGAACTTCCGCGAGGACGACTCCGATTATTACACCCAGCCGGGCATGCTCTTCCGGCTGATGAGCAAGGCACAGCAGAAGGTGCTCTGCGAGAATACCGCCCGTGCCATGGGCGATACGCCAGAGTTCATTAAGATCCGCCACATCGGGAACTGCCTCAGGGCCGACAAGGCATATGGCAAGGGCGTTGCTGATGCGCTCGGTATCCCACTTGAAAAGGTGAAGTGAGGAGATGTGAGTGGCAGGGAGCCGCTCCTCTTTTTTTAGGAAACTTAAAGGAATCTGCTCGAACAAATATTTTTTTCCATCTGAATGCGGGCACAAAAATCACTCATTTTTTAGACAGAGCCCATAGTACCCCTTCATATTTTGGATGATTGCATGCCCACAATTATTTTGTCAACAGTTCAAGAAATTCGTTGCGGGCGAATTTTCCTGTTTTATAATAGAGACGAGACTACCAACAGGTAGGATATCCCGTTTCGGTACAACAACAAGTAACTTCTGCCGTTTGTCATCAATTTTGAAAAGAACCGTATGACTGCCCTTTCCCTGGTGACGGGCATTTTCAAACCCGACCTTTTTTAGTC
>JAQTSH010000085.1 GCA_028711405.1 Methanoregula sp. | reverse complement strand
GCCCCGCTCATTTCGCACATGGACATCCGGCATCACCTCACGAATATTCGCGATGAGGACGTTCTCCCACTGCCGGCGCACCGGATCGGATTTTAAGAATATTTCAGAATATCGGACCAGCCATTGGTTCTTCATGAAGTGATTTCACCCATTATTATTTTTTCTTTCTCGCCGTCTTTCGTACCCGCTCTACCTCATCAGCATCTTCAATCCGGAGCAGGTAGGTTCCATGACAGGGTTTTGTATAGGGAAAGATGATCTTTTTACCCTCGTCAATACCGAGGGCGATGGGCGGAAGACCGATGATGTACTCGTCAAAGAGCTTATAGCCGGGATCAACATACCAGACCTCGGTAAAATTCTTTTCTGCATATTCCCGGCACTCCTTGAATGACGCCCCAAGCGGAAGGATCATCTCGTATTTCAGGTTCTCGATACAGCCCATCCGAACACCTCGTTTATCTTTCTCTTCAACTGCATCGGGTTGTGTACCGCTTTGTCGACAATCTTCTCGCAGGGGAAGTTTATCTCGGCTTCGAGCGGTCCGGGATCTTTTCCAAAGACAATCACAACCAGCCTTCGTTCCGGTAACAGGTAACGCATCGTTGCCGCGTAGGCGATAGCCGCATCATTGTGCGCAAAGACCACGCAGAGATCGCAGTCCCGTTTTTTCTCGACCACTTCGGCGATGCACTTTTCAAGGACCATCGTATTTGTGATGTAATGGTTCTCCGGATCCGAAACTTTCAGGAGGTTGAGGACGGAGGGATTACCTGCGATAAGGACCTCTGAACCTCTTGTTTTCAGGTTGTGTGCTACATGAAACGCGAGCGCCTGTTGTGCCGGTGCCTCCGGACACCCAAGGACGATGAGCGCTTTTTTTGGTGTTACTGGTATGTCGGTCATCTCATCTCTCCGGTTGTTACCGGTTTGCCGGAACAAGCTGCTGTGCATTCAGCTGCCTGCTGGCAGACATGTACTGCATCCGCTTCCTTGAACGGGTGATGGCAGTACGGGCACGTGAAGTCGCATTCAGTCCCTTCATACGGGCAGATAGTCATGGAGAGATCTGCCAGGGGGTGCCCTTTGCCCCGGATTTCAAACTCCTTATACCAGCCGAACGGCGCCCGCTTCACTTCAATCTGTTCTTCGGTGAGTGCTTCTCCCAGCCCTTTGAGAATGGTGAGCGCGACCTGGGGCGAACCGAGTGAGCTTGTCAAGTGAGCGTACGGATAAATCAGCACTTTTCTGACATTGAGTTTTTCCAGCCGCTTCACGACGTTCTGTGCTGCGCTGCTGATCACGTGACCCGGATTCTTCTCATCGAGTTTCTCAATACAACAGAAGAGCACGACGCATTCGGTCATGGTATCTTCTGTAGTAGGGGCGGGTTCAGCCATCTTCGTCTTCTGCGTCGCGTGGTACCACATGCGGCTGGCATGGATGGAGAGGATCCTCATGACGTATCCCTCCCGATCAGCATACTTATGGCATCGCTCGTGATAAGACCGATGACATGCTGGTTCTCATCGATTACCGGTAAGGCTGATATGGAATGCTCTTCCATTTTCTTTGCAGCTGACTCGATTGGTTCATCAGGGATCGTCGTGATGACATTTTTTGACATAATCTCATCAAGCCAGAGGAAATTTTTTGCAACTGCCTTTGCGATATCCCAGGAAGTGACGATACCGACGAGCTGCCCGCTTGTTGACAGTACCGGCAGGTGGTTGACCTCCAGGTTGATCAATCGACGGGCTGTCACAGCAGTTGTTGCTCCTTCTTCAATGGTCGGGACATCGCGAATCATGACATCTCCAACGACCGTATGGGAGAGAAACTTACCCACCAGATAGTTGATCTGCCCCGATTCGAGCAGGAACGCGTCATGCCCGTAATTGGAACGGATCTCGCAGTAGTGGACTTCCCGGTCGTTTGCGGTGAGGGCAGATACGATTTCCTGGGATTGATACGGCGGGTACAGCCAATCCGATGAAACAGAAATGACCAGAAACGCCGCTGTCGCCGGTTTCAGACCTTCTGTTAGCGAGCCGCCCTGGGTCAGGTCGAAGTAATCGATCGCCTTGGTAATATACAGGTAAGAATTTGCGTCAAACCTTTTTGTAAAAGTGTCACCCTGGTGATGCAGATAACTCTCGACAGCAAAATCGGTCGAAAAGTCAAAGCCGATCCGGTCTTTTCCCTGCAATGCCCTTCCAAACTTCTCGTGCATTGATTCGTTGGAAAGGTACGTGATATGTCCGACCATCCGCGCGAGCGACAAACCCCGGACCGGACCGTTGGAGTCGTAAGTCTTGCGGTCATAGTAGTTGCCGCCGTTCCACTCGGGATCCGATACGATTGCCTGGCGCCCGACTTCATTGAAGGCGATCTGCTGGGGGGTCGAATACCCTGATGCTGCGATCACAATCGCCTTTTTCACGAGATCCGGGTAGCTGATCGTCCATTGGAGTACCTGCATACCTCCCATTGAACCACCGGCTACAGCATAAAGCTGGCTGATCCCGAGGTGATCGATTAAGAGTTTCTGGGTATTGACCATATCCCGTATCGTGATGACGGGGAACGAGGCTGCGTAGGGTTTTTTATTTGCAGGATTTTCAGATGAAGGACCCGTTGAACCTTTGCACCCGCCAATCACGTTCGAGCAGATCACATAATACCGGTCGGTGTCAAACGCTTTGCCTGGACCTACTACCGTATCCCACCAGCCCGTTCTCTTCTCGCCTTCATGATGCCCCGCAACATGGGCATCCCCGGAGAGTGCATGGCAAAGAAGAATAGCATTACTTGCATCACGGTTCAGGGAACCGTACGTCTCAAAAGCAATCGTTAAAGAGGGAAGTGTTTCCCCACTTTCGAGTAGAAGTGGGAATTGATGGTTATAATACTGGGTTGTTACTGTGCCCACAGATCCTTTGATCATCGACAAGCACCTTCCTGTATCCTGCGGATTTCAGCTATGATATCGTGGATATTCCTGATTTTCCCCATATTCCAGAAAAAAGAAGGTGACATTTCAGACCGCTGCCAGTGCCTGTTCAAGGTCTGCGATGATATCTTCGATATCTTCGGTTCCGATGGATAAGCGGACGAGGTCGGGAGTGACTCCGGTCTTTTTCTGCTCTTCCACGGTGAGCTGCTGGTGAGTCGTAGATGCCGGGTGGATGACCAGACTTTTTGAGTCCCCGATGTTGGCAAGGTTGGAGAAGAGCCTGAGGTTGTCGATGAACTTCGTGCTTGCCTTTTCCCCACCCTTTACACCAAAGGAGACAAGAGGACCGAACCCGCCGGTGAGGTATTTTTGGGCGAGCTTGTGGCTCTGGTGTTCCGGAAGTCCGGTATAGTTGACCCATGCCACCTTCGGGTGTGATGTGAGGAACTGGGCTACGGCAAGAGCATTTTCCGAGTGGCGGGGTACCCTCAGGTGGAGGGTCTCAAGGCCGATGAGGAAAAGCCATGCATTGAACGGGCTGAGTACCGCACCGGTATCTCTCATGAGGGAGACGCGGATCTTGAACGTGAAAGCCACGTTGCCAAAGGTTGCGAAGTTACTGAATGTATCCCAGTACTTGAGACCGTGGTAACTCGGGTCAGGTTCTGTAAATTCAGGGAACTTCCCGTTGTTCCAGGCAAACTTACCGGAATCGACAATCACGCCGCCGATCGAGTTGCCATGACCACCGATGTACTTGGTAGCGGAGTTGGCAAGGATATCGGCACCGTGTTCGATCGGGCGCACGAGACCGATACCGGTAGTATTGTCAACCACGAAAGGGATTCCCGCGTCGTGGGCAATCTTTGCAATCGCCTCGAAGTCCGGCACATCCAGTTTCGGGTTTCCGATGGTCTCGGCATAAATGGCGCGGGTCTTCGGCGTGATTGCCTTCTCGAAGGCTTCTGGTTTTGTCGAGTCCACGAAGATAACGTGTCTTCCGAGTTTCGGGAAGGTGTAGTGGAAGAGCTCGTACGTGCCGCCGTAGAGATTGTCTGCAGAGACGATCTCATCGCCCACTTGGGTGATGTTTAAGAGAGCGTAAGTGATCGCGGCCTGTCCTGATGCCGTTGCAATTGCGCTGTTGCCGCCTTCGATGGCTGCAACACGCTTCTCGAACACGTCCGTCGTCGGGTTCATGAGACGGGTATAGATGTTCCCGAGCTCGCGGAGACCGAACAGGTTTGCCGCATGTTCCGCACTCTTGAAGACGTACGAGGATGTCTGGTAAATCGGTACTGTCCGTGACCCGGTTGTAGGGTCGGGGACCTGCCCTGCATGGAGGGCGAGGGTTCCGAGTTTGAATTTCTTTTCTGCCATCTTTGATTCCTTATTTTTTTTCGTAGCATTCGTTGAGTGTTCATCATGGCTTTGCGGGTTAATTCCGAAAATTGTATGCATTTTCGATAGGATACCGGCGTTATTCAGCGTCATATTCTTTTTTTGGTGTTCTGAAATCCGTACTGTAATATTCCAACATTACTTTTCAATAGAAATTTCGTACTTTTCCGCGATCTCAATGAAGACGTCAGCAAGGTAGTGGATCTGCTTTTCGTTGAGACCGTAGGTGTTCAGTTTCCAGGTCCGGGTTGCACCGGCAAATTCCCCGACAATCCCGTGAGATGACAGCTCGTCGCTGAAGTAGAACCCGCGGCGTTTATGGGTCTTTGCCACGGTGTCGAAGCTTCCGGTGGTATCAATTTTCGTCAGCGTATGCTTGCGCGGGTACTCCGAAATTACCTTGCTGCCGGAGATCTTCAGGAGCCGGTCGATGAAATAGTTGGATCGCTTGACCTGCTCATCCCAATGAAGCACCCGTTCCTTCACGGTCGGGAACGATGCCATCATCGAGAGCAGTGTCCCACCCATCAGTGTGCATCCGAGCAGTTCTACTTCCTTGATACCGAACTTTCGTTTGGTGAGGTCGCCGACCATCGCGGTGGTACGGAGCGCCTTTGGCGCCCATTCATCGGTCATTGCAAGTACCCCGGACGGTGCGACCGATGCCATACTCTTGTGTCCGGAGCCGACCACAAAATCTGCTCCGATCTTCTTCCCGTCTACCGGCTGGACACCGACCGTGTATGCTCCATTATAAAGGAACGGTATGTCATACTGATGTGCGACTTTTCCGATTCCTGCAATCTCGTGCTCGTTTGCGAACTGGTAGTCGAAATGGTCGATCATGACGAGCACCGGGAGTTTTCCCGTCTCCCGCTTAACCTCTTCGATCTTCTGTGCCGTTGCTTCTGCGGTTACGATATTTTTTGCGTTCAGCGGGACTTCCTTAACAATCCCCCCGGCATTTTCTACGGCTAAAAACTCGGTGTAGTGGGCAAGTGCAGAGACGATTACACGGTCACCTTTGTCGACCAGAGTACCTGCCACAGCCTGGAATCCCCGGCGTGCACCGGGCACGACCCGGGCCTGATCCATATTGAGCCACTTTGCAAGTTCTGCATGGAATTCCGCAATACCGGGTTTCGTGATCTTATCAAGCCTGAAGGGTTTCCGGCAGAAATCACAGGTTGAATACCCGTCACCATAGGAAATGATCGCTTTCCTCGCTTCCGTGGTGAGCCTGCCCGCTGCCTGAATCGGGTGGATGTTGATATACTGTTCCTCCCGTGACCTGACATCGAGAGTTCCGGCTATCTTCGTAACTTTGGGTGTGCCGGTTCCTGCTTCAAGATCAGCGATAATCGCCTTGAGATCGGCAATCCGCTGGTTGAATGCGGCTTCCTCCCCGGCATCAAAGCCGGTCGGGAGAGCCTCCCGGAAGAGTCCCCTGACCTCTTCGAGCGCGAAGAGCGCTTCAAATGTTTTCTGGATTCTGACACTCATGGTTTAACCCCACCCTCATCGAAGAAATACTCTCCATTTCTTCTCCACTTCGGGATTTTGACAAATCCCTGGAGAAAGCCAAGGCCCGGATTCGAACCGGGATGTAGTTGATCTGCAGTCAACCGCGTAGCCACTCCGCCACCTTGGCAGGTTGTGAAAAATTCACTATTGTGAATCTGACTATACTAGATAACAATTGTGAATATTTATAGGTTTGGTCATAGGCAGGATTTTCCCGATCTCCATCATCGTCGTAACCGGGAGTTTTTACCCGGAATATTTATGCAGCATGGAAATAATCGACGATCATAAATCATACGTTTCAGTAATACGAATAGGAATATGACATTTCCAATCAGTACACGCGCTGCAAAAAGGGGACCTCCGACCCGGGTTTCTCCGGGACGGTGTTAATCACATCTCCATGGTCTGGCTACGATCCTTTCCTGCGATCAGGGTGGATGGCGTGAATTTTATCCTGACCCCGGATGAGTTGACGACAGTACAAAGACACGAACATGAAAACGGCTAAGCAGTTTTGATATTGAGGAAGATTCCATGCCCCTCATCTTAAGGGCTATTGACCCCAATCCAGCCCCCCAACCATTTTACCTCTTCAGCGTTTTAAGGGTACGCGGAAAGACAAATTTAGCTTACGTGCAGTACTTAAACCGCCTTGCCCAGGCGCGACTCGACAAGGCGTCGCACAGACCCTCATCAGGGGAGGGACACTCATGATGCGGGGGTTTGGGGGCGGCTCCCATTCAACATGATGCACCGAAACCATTGTTACCCACTTGGTTTGCTGAAGAGCCGTTTTTATGGAGTAATTTCTCGGCAATTTTTTCCTGATCCTGCGGGGTTCCGTCTTACGGTCATCAGGTACCATACTCGTATACACAATCGCGATCAGATCGCGATCCCATCATTGTAATGATGGCTTTCCGTGTGGATCGTACGGATCAGGGATTGATCAAATATCGCATGTTCTCCGACCGGAT
>JAQTSH010000084.1 GCA_028711405.1 Methanoregula sp. | reverse complement strand
CTAGTAGCTCAGACTGGGAGAGCGCTAGACTGAAGATCTAGTTGTCCCCGGTTCAAATCCGGGCTGGGGCATCGGGAAAACGGGTTCCAATCTGGTTCCCAACCATTATTTTATTTTTCTTTCCCTATGGTCTGATCTGTCATTCCACCCATCGCACGAGTTCTGCCATTTGGAATCCGTTTAAGGTGTACCGGATGAACTATCCTCATCAGAGCATTGATAATCCCGGAAAACAATGTTTTTGTATGCCCGAGCTTGTCAAACGAAAATGCAAAAATCCCGATGCGTATCTGGATGAGCAGGATTTAAAAGATATTGCCGAATCTGAAGAGGATTTCCGACAAGGACGGTATTACACACATGAAGAAGTCGGGAAAATGCTTAAGATCCGATGAAATATACTGTTTTTTGGTCTATACGGGCTTCCAAAGAATTAAACAAATTACCTCAATCTGTCTCCGACAGAATTTATGATAAAGTCGGGTCTATTGCGGATGACCCTTACCGTACGGCGGAACAATGTGAGGGTTACCCGTTCTATCATCAGCGCATCGGAGCATATCGCGCGGTTCTGAAAATTGATGATTCCGCATTATCGATCAGAGTGCATAAAGTGGGTCCCAGAAAGAACGTGTACGACCGGTGATTGTTACGGTTGCTCTGACGTGCGGCACCTGTGCGTCAATGGTGGAATGTAAAAAATTCCCCGGCAACCTGTAAAACGTCCCGGCGTTGGTAGACGCAATCTATGGATCTGCACGTGGATTCAGCCATGTATCGCACAACACCGTTCCGCTGACAGCAACCACCCCGGATCGATGCTCCCCCCTCCTCACCCGAACCTATAACATCCTGTATATTGGTACATTTTATACCGGGTTGTGGTTTCCCGTCAGGGTGTGCATATGGAATTCATGCTTGCCGGTGTCTGTTTCATATTACTTTCTGTCATCCTCCTCTACCTTGGGCAGCGGTTCAGGCTTCCGAGCATCGTGAGTTTCCTTGTGATCGGGATGCTTGTGGGACCTTTCGGCTTTGCAATCATCACCGACCAGGGCGTGATCGATACCCTCGGCGAGATCGGGATCATCCTTTTGCTCTTCACCATCGGTCTTGAATTCTCATTCCAGAAACTCCTCCGCTCCTGGCGGACGGTGATCATTGGTGGAGTGGTGCAGGTCTGTGTCACCATCGTTGCCATCACACTCATCTCCCGTATCTTATTGATGCCGTTTAACGAAGCCCTGATCTTCGGGTTTATCGTCTCCCTCTCAAGCACCGCGATTGTGATGAAGATCCTGCAGGAGAAAGGCGAGGTCGATACCCTGCAGGGCAGGACCCTTCTCGGCATCCTGATCTTCCAGGACCTGGCGATCATCCCGATGATGCTTGTCCTGCCGCTGCTCGCGGGAAGCGGGAGCATCGACCTCTCGACTCTTCCCCCCCAGGTGGGAAAGGTCGCGTTTATTATCCTTGTCATCGTTGTCATGGCACGCTGGATCATCCCTGCTTTTCTTTTTCGGGTTGCCCGTGAGAAGAACAGGGAGTTGTTCCTCATCACTATCGCGGGGATCTGTATCGTCATCGCCTACCTGACAAACGAAGCCGGGCTCTCGTTCACGCTGGGTGCGTTCATCGGCGGACTTATCATCGGGGAATCGGATTACAATATCGATGCGTTAAGCCACATCATCCCGTTCCGGGATGTCTTTGCCGCCATCTTCTTTTTATCGATTGGCATGCTCCTCGATACCCGGACGGTTGTCGCCAATTACGAGTATGTCACCCTCATTGTGGTCGTCATCATCGTCGTCAAGATCCTGACCGGTGCCTTCTCCGCCGCAGTGCTTGGGATGCCCACCCGGATCTGTGTTATTACCGGTTTTGCGCTCTGCCAGATTGGGGAATTCTCGTTTGTGCTCGCAAAAACCGGTCTCGATTCCACACTCATTCCCGTGGGGGTATATCAGGTGTTCCTCGCAGGCGCGATCATCACGATGGCGCTCACCCCGTTTACGATGAATGCCGCGCCGGGATTTGTCGACCTGCTGTACCGTGTTGTTCCGCAACGGTTCGTCAATAAAAAAGAGCCCGTTAACAACGCTCCACCTGAAGAAGAGCTCACCAACCACATCGTCATTGCCGGGTATGGAATCAGCGGGAAATGTGTTGCTCAGGCAGCGACGATTGCCGGCATCCCCTACATGGTGATCGAACTGAACCCAGAAATCATACAAACGGAACGATCCCGTTTCAGACCTTATTTTATCTTCGGGGATGCCGTGCAACGGGAAGTGCTCGAACATGCGGGCATCCAGCGCGCCAGGACACTGGTTGTCGTGGTTTCTGAAGAGGAAGCGATCCCGCGCATCATTCACACGGCACGCCAGATCTCCCCGACGGTTCACATCCTTGCCCGGACGCGGCATGTACGGGATGCCCGGTACCTCCTGGAGCTTGGGGCGGACGAGGTGATCTCTGAAGAGTTTGAAGCAGCACTGGAAATTTTCTCCCGCGCCCTGACCAAATACGAATTACCGGACACGGAGATTGCACGAATTATCGAGCGATCAAAGTCCATGCGGAACACGCTCTTCTCGAAGAGCACGGATCTGGTACATGCAGCGACCCGGAACTTTGAGACCCTCTTTAAAGCCACCCATGTGCATGCGATCCGGGTCGAGCCCGGATCGGTGGCGGAGGGCAAGACCCTTGCTGAACTGGATTTAAAAAACCGTTTTGGCATCTCTGACTTTGGCTTACGAAAAGGAGCGGCGAACCTTGTTCATCCGGATGAGACCGCGCGCCTTGTCGCCGGGGATACGCTTGTTTTTTTCATCACTGACCAGAAAGCCGGAGAGATCATCTCGCTGTTTACGGGGACACCCCTGTAGTGCACCGCGCCATCCCATAAAGTGCACCAAATGCCCCAAACTGGTTTGCGATAAATGCACCAGAACCCATTTGTCTGGTGCAATTTTGGGAAAGTAATAAGTCATATCCATACAATTTTCATACATAAACGGCGGGGGCATGTGGTGCATGAGAGGAGCGTATGAGTCGGCATTCCATGAATCGGTAACAGATCCTGAACATTTCTGGGGGGCAGCGGCGCGGGCGGTACATTGGTACCGGAACTATGACCGGGTAATAAATTGCGACAATTCTCCTTTTTACCGGTGGTTCGAAGGCGGGGTTGTCAACTCCTGTTATTCTGCGCTTGACTACCATGTCGAACATGGCAGGGGGGATCAGGTCGCGCTCATCTATGACAGCCCGGTGACAAAGACCGTGAAACGGTACAGTTACCGCATGCTGCGGGACCTGGTTGCCCGGTGCGCCGGCGGGCTTCGGAAGCATGGGGTGGAAAAAGGCGACCGCGTTGTCATCTACATGCCGATGATTCCGGAAGCGGTCATCGCCATGCTCGCATGCGCACGTATCGGCGCTATCCACTCCGTTGTCTTTGGCGGGTTCGCGCCCCGGGAACTTGCGACCCGGATTGAGGATGCTCGTCCGCGCATCGTTATATCTGCGTCGTGCGGAATTGAAGTGAACCGTATCATCCCGTACAAACCGCTGCTCGATGCCGCGATCGACCTCTGCACCCATAAGCCTGAGACCTGTGTCATCGTCCAGCGGAAAAAGATACCGGAAGAGAACCGGCTCCCGCGGGATGTTGACTGGAAGACGTTTATCGATGCCAAACCTGTCGGGTGCGTCCCGCTCCTCGCCACTGATCCGCTGTACCTGCTCTATACCTCAGGCACCACGGGAAAACCTAAAGGGGTGGTGCGGGACAACGGGGGACATCTCGTTGCCCTGACCTGGTCGATGAAGCACATCTACGGTATGCACCCCGGCGAAGTGTACTGGGCAGCGTCAGACCTCGGATGGGTGGTCGGACATTCCTATATCGTGTATGGTCCGCTCTTTTACGGGTGCACCACTATCCTGTACGAGGGCAAATCCGTGGGGACCCCGGATCCGGGTGCCTTCTGGCGGGTGATCCAGGAACACCATGTTGCCGTCCTGTTCTGCGCACCGACGGCGTTTCGTGCCATCAGGCGCGAAGACCCGCAGGGGGACTTTATCCGGAAGTATGATCTCACCTGTCTACGGATGCTGTTTCTCGCGGGGGAACGCTGCGACCCGGATACCCTCCGCTGGGCAGAAGAGCAGCTCCATGTGCCGGTCATCGATCACTGGTGGCAGACCGAGACCGGGTGGGCGATTGGGGCAAATTGTGCAGGGCTCGAACTGTTGCCGGTCAAACCCGGTTCCTGCACAAAACCCGTGCCGGGATATGATGTGCGGGTGCTGGACGCTGATGGGAGAGAGGTCCCGGTCGGGCAGACGGGAAATATCGTTGTCCGGCTGCCGCTTCCCCCGGGATGTTTTTCAACGCTCTGGCAGAATGAGGGGGATTTTGTCAAGACGTATTTCTCCGCGTATCCAGGTTATTACCTGACATCTGATGCCGGATTTGTGGATGAGGAGGGATACCTGTCTATCATGGGCAGGACAGATGACATCATCAATGTCGCCGGTCACCGTCTCTCCACCGGCGCAATGGAAGAGGTGCTCGCGACCCATCCGGATGTGGCGGAGTGTGCGGTGACCGGCGTCCATGATCCGATCAAAGGGGAAGTCCCGGTGGGGTTCGTTGTCCTGAAAGCGGGATCCGGAAAAGGGCAACAGGAGATCGAGCCGGAACTGGTCGGACTGGTGCGGCAGAAGATCGGACCGATCGCGTCCTTCAAGGCAGCGGCGGTGGTGAACCGGCTCCCCAAAACCCGGTCGGGGAAGATCCTGCGGGGTACGATCAAGAAGATCGCTGATGGCGTTCCGTACCAGGTACCAGCAACCATCGATGACCCGGAGATCCTCGTTGAGATGGAGGCGACCCTGCGCCGGATGGGATATCCCAGAACCTGACAGGATTTCCGCCACTGAACAAAACTGGTGAAATCATGTATACTGCAAATTACCGTGCCTTATGCGACTCTCGTCATGATACGCGTTCGTACCGGGCGGTTTACCCGGCGGGGCATGTACGGGTGCGGTGCACCGGGTGGAGTGCATGGCGCGCATCAAAACCAAATGTTTATAGTGATCAACCTCAACGGTTAATGTGTCATGCTATAGCATAGCAATGGGGAAGTGGGTATGAAGTATTCGGTCTTATTCATCGCAACTCTGCTTATCGCAACGGCAATCATCGCCGGCTGTACTCAACAGGCACCGGCACAGGTTCAGCAAAAAGAGATCAAGATTGGGGTCATCGCCTCACTGACGGGCCCGGCGAGCAACGTCGGCACAAACATGTGGCAGTCTGCGCAGGTGGCAGCACGCGAGATCAACGCGAATGGCGGCATACAGCTCAACGGGACGACCACAAAGGTTCCGATCCGGCTCATTGTCGGTGATGACGAGTCCACCCAGGCAGGTGGACAGAAAGCAGCGACGAAGTTGATCACTGATGACCAAGTGGACATCCTTGTTGGCGGGTACTCAAGCGCGGTTACCTCCGCATACGAGCAGACCATCGCGGAGTACAAAATACCGTATGTGGTCACTGGTGCATCAAGTCCGATCATCACGCACCGCACAGACATCGACACGAGTTATATCTTCCATCACTGCCCGACAACCGATACATACGGGCAATACACGACCTTGTTCATCGACCAGGTAGTCCGCCCTACTGTCAACCAGAAATTTGGTTTTTCGGATAGTAGACCGTTCCGTCTGGCGCTGCTCTACCAGGACACCGCATTCGGCAAGGGTATCCAGACTGCCGTGAACAACACGATCACCCAGAACAAGTTGAACATCGTTCTTGTCTCCCAGCAGAGCTTCAGGATGGGGGAGAGCGATTTCAGGACTCCCTTAACGGTCATCAAGGCGGCAAACCCTGATGCTGTGTACCTGGGAGCGTTCCCGAACGAAGGAGCGCCGGCGATTACGCAGGGGCGCAGGGACATCGGACTGGACACGATCTACCTGTCCGCCGAAAACAATGACAATGCCCAGTTCTTCAAGGATGTCGGGCAGTATGGTGAAGGATCGATTATTGAGAGCCGGTTCTCACCGTACACCGCTCCAGCTGGTGCAGTCGCAAGTGGACAGAGCAACTTTAAAACCAGTTATAATGCAACCTTTGGCACCTATCCCGATATGATGGGCGCATCGACATACGAAGGTGTCTACATCGCTACAAATGCGATCGGTAACGCAGGCACGACCGACAAGGCGACGGTACGACAGGCACTCATCACGATGAAGATGCCGCAGGTAATCGAAGCGATGAAAGACGGGACAATTTCCTTTAGTAATGACTACAGGGAATCGCAGTTTGATCTCTGGATGGAACAATTGGCAGACAACCCGGCGATTGGGGAGTGCAGACCATTCATCGTCTGGCCCGATAACCTGAAAGTGACCAGTTTCGTTCTGCCGTCATGGTATAAACCCGGCAGCGCGTAAACTATTCACATCCTTTTTATTGCCAGGAAAAAGACACAAGTTGAGCATGCTATGGTGGATATCGGGATTATTCTACAGATCCTCTTCTGGGGGATCTATGCCGGCTGTATCTATATCCTGCTCGCCACCGGTTTGAACCTGATCTTCGGTGTGATGAAGGTCGTCAACTTCGCGCACGGGGAGTTTCTGATGATCGGAGCCTATATAACGGCGACGATCTTTTTACTCACCGGGATTAATCCGTACGCTATCATCCTCCTGTCCATGCTTGTCCTTGTCGGTATCGGCGCTGTGGTCGAACGGCTCTGCTTCCGACCGATTCTCGGGACAAGTAAGTTAAACGAGATCTTCCTCTCGATCGGGCTCATCTATATCTTCCAGAATGCTACTGCCATGA
>JAQTSH010000083.1 GCA_028711405.1 Methanoregula sp. | reverse complement strand
AGTGATCCGGAGTAGTGGCATGGGAAAGAAGAAGAAACGAGAGGAGGAAGTACCGGTAATCCGGGAAAAAAAAAGAAAAAACACCTTTGCATTTCTTGACAAACAATTCGACTCATTAGATTTGGCAACGGTCAAGCGCCATATCGTGATTCTGATCATTGCGGCACTGATCACGAAATTTGTCGTTATCATCGCCACGGGATCGGTTTTTCACTCATTTATCGATCTTTTTGATATCGGGTATTATTACGAACATGCCCTCCCCCTCCTTCAGGGACAGATTCCCTACGTTAATTATCAGGTTGATTACCCGGTTCTTGTCTTTGTCCCGATCACGATTGCCTTGGTTCCAGCAACCATCGCCCAGAATGTGATGGTTTTTGTGTACACGTTCCAACTTCTCATGGTGCTATGTGACCTCATGAGTCTGGTGTGCATCTATCTGATTGCACTCAAAATCTGGAATGAAAAGACCGCGTTAATAGCAGGGTTGGTCTATGCCACCGCATTCTCAACAGCGTATTTTGTTCTGACAAAATATGATGCATTTCCGACCATGCTGTTGATGCTTGCAGTCCTGTTTACCGTATATGGAAAGAGTATGCAGGGGTATATTTTTGCCGTCATCGGTTTTTTTGCGAAGATGTTCCCGGTAATTGCAGTTCCGTTCATGATCCTGCACAATGCCAAATCCACGTCGATCAAGCAGGAAATTTTCTCAGTCGTGAAAGTTGCGGTTCCACTATTTGTCATTCTCTTCATTCCCATCTTCATCCTGCATCCTGCATCGATCAATACGTACCTCTTCGCTACCGGTTCCGGTGTTGGGGTGTATGTTAACAGCGCCACATATACGCTGTATACCTATATACATGAAATCGGGCATCTTGGTGTCTCGTCCGATGCCATCTCTCTTGTGATGTATGCAATCATGGGTATCGTGTTCCTCCTTCTCCTCTATCTTGCATATACTGAAAAGGAACAGAATCCAAAGAAGTTGTTAAAAATTGTGCTCTGTGCAATCTTTTCCCTTGTGTTTTTCACGAAATTCCACAGCCCCCAGTACATCGTCTGGTTTACACCCTTCCTCTGCTTACTGATCTCGGATGATCTGATCAAGATTGGTCTGTTTTATGTCACCCAGATTTTCGCTTACATTGAATTCCCGTTGATGTTCGGGAATTATTATGTGAATCTGCAATATGTGAACCCGGTGGGATCCGCATCCTGGTACCTGACTTTGATCTTTTTCACTCTGGAATATCTGGCGCTGCTTGCACTGGTGTTTTTGATCATCCGCCCACACGAGGGTTTCCGGGAACGGATAAAAAAGATGGTTTCCAGAACCTGAATTTTTTTACCACTGCCATCACGAGGTTTAAGAAAAGCCTGTGATTAAGGGCACGTGCCTGGCGTTCACCTGTGCTGTATGACCCGCTCCTCGCATAGCATTTCGATACGGCACATGCACTGGCAAGCACGGTATTGGTATCGCCATGGACGAGCACAACTTACGGGTGTTGGGAATCCTCGTGATAAACCCCACGGGATTATACCCATTCCCTGTGAAAATATTTGGTTTTAAAAATTTTATACATAAGAAGCATATAATTTTTTATCTCTTTTTTCACGTTGATCTTTGATTCGCCATATTTTCTTTTTAATAGCGGAACCGGGACTTCCACGACGACGTTTCCATGAATAATCATCTTTGAGATAATTTCAGCATTAATCTCAAAATTTTTACTTGAAATCTGCATCTCCATCAGGATAGAGCGCTTATACAAACGAAATATCGGGCTGACACAGGTTATCTGACTTCCCAGAAGTACGCGATACAGGAAATTTACTGATTTGCTCATCAGCAACCTGAAGGGTGCAACATCTTCCATCAGTCCCGGTTCAAGGTATGGTGAGCCGGAGATACAATCCGCATGTGTCTCCCTGAATTTCCCAATAAGTTTTGCCACGTCTTCTGGTCTGAATGTCAGATCAGCATCCATGGTGATCACAAGTTCGTTGTTGCAGGAAGCAAGACCCGTTTTTATTGCGTTGCCCATGCCACGGTTCTTCTCGTGCCGGATAATCTTCACATCTGATCTCCCGGAGCAGGTCTCTGTTATCCTTTCAACCGTATCGTCATGACTGCCGTCATCGATAAAAATGAATTCGAAGGATTCATTGAATTTTTTTCCAATGGCATCGATTACCGGGAAAAGATCGTTGTTGTAATGGATGACGTTCTCTCGCTCGTTAAACAGAGGAAAAATTATAGAGATCATCGGGCGTTCCCTAAGATCTATCTCTGGATAGATTAAATATCTCGTTTATGTTGATGACGAATTTTGCAAAAAACCTGGGTATATCCCACAGTTCATAAAGGGGATATATCAGCCCGCCTAATATGTTCATCAATTGAGTGTGACCGAACCCATGGGAGAAGAGATTTGGGAAAAAGTATGGACAAAAAAACTGATCACCAGCGATTACAGCCTGAAGTACCTTGATTTCATGCGGGAGATTGAGAAGAATCTTCCCTGGGGCTCAAAGATACTCGAAGCTGGATGTGGCACCGGTCAGACACTTGCCCTGCTGTCAGAACGACATGAAACCGTCGGGCTCGACATTTCACCGGCAGCACTTGCCCTGGCACAACATAGTTGCAGACATCCTGTGTTAAGCAGTATATTCAATATCCCCTTCAAGGAAAATTCGTTTGATCTGGTATATAACTCAGGGGTTATCGAACATTTCAAAGATCCGGAAAATGTTAAAGCGATAAAGGAAATGGCACGAATTACAAAACCTTCCGGAAAAGTTATTATCATCGTTCCCAATACCCTTTGTCTCTGGTATATGGCGGGAAAATATGTTGCGGTACTGCTTGAAAATTTTGAATTTGGCTATGAGGAAGATTATTCCCCTATCCGTCTTGAACAGGCAATCAACCGGGCAGGAATGAACGTGGAAAAGATATTCGGACTTCAAGCACTCCCCCCTATGGCGACGAATGATCGTGAGATCCTTCCATTAAACATAAGAGAACATCTCGGTCGGGTTGAACGCATATTTCCCGGTAAACACTATTATGCATATACGGTCGGGATCATCGCCCGGAAGACCGGTGTCGTTTAATTCAGTTCTTTTGGGATCTCTATTGGGTATTTCAGGTACACTCCCGCCCCGATGAGTGCAATCAGCCAGTAGCTCATGAACAGGTAGAGCAGTGAGAATGCTACTGCCTGTTCTGCGGATATACCTTTCAGACCAAAGAGAAAGATCAGGGCAATGTCGCGTGTTCCGATCCCGGAAATACTGATGGGAAGGAGATCAAGCAGGCTGAGAACTGGGATTACAAGGACAAAAAAGAAGATCCCGACATCAATTCCGATCGATAATGCGAGTAAATACCCATAGATGAATGGAGGGATCCAGGAAAGAAGCCCGACGATAATACTGGAAAAAAAGCATCGGCGGTCGTGATAATACACGAATAACCCTGTGAAAAAATCATTAAAATACAGAGAAATTTTACTTTTCAACTGTTGTGGGACTACAAGATTGAAGAACGGTTTGAGTAGTGCTGACAGAACCGGTTTATTGAGTATAACATATACACCGACGCAGATTCCGCAGATAATAAGGAGAATGGCACTGATTGAGAGGATCTCGATATGGTAAAAGACCGAGAATCCATATATCCCCACAAGAGCGATTGAAAATAACAGGATGATATCTATCAGCCGGTCAATCACAACGGTTGCCAGCGATTTTCCGATCCCGCAGTTTTTGTCGGTTATGTATAATACTTTGATAAAATCCCCAATCTTTGCCGGTGTGATGGTGGAAAAAGAAAAACCGACAAAAAAAGCTTTCACACTCTCCGGGAAGGAAAAATCCGGTTTGACCGAATTTACAATAATCTTCCATTTTAACGATTTTAAGACAATTGCAACACAATTTACCAATAGTGCAAGAAAAAGAAGCACAATGTTTGTTTGGGCGAAAATATCAACAAGGGCACCAAGATTGACCCGGGAGAGGATGAACAGAAAAAGAACAATGCCAATAAGGCTTAAAATTTTAATATGACCCTTCATGTGCTCTCACAACTGTCTTTTTGATGAGTAATTATTATTTGTGATAACACCAGTCTCATAATTTTACCCGGTTTACCCTAAATCCTAATAGTCATCATCACTATAGTATTCAGGCATGTCCAACCTCACCATCGCCGTCCTCGCCCCCAACGGCTACGCAAACGATCTCGGCAAAAAGGGCACGACGAGCGACATCACATTCTATAACCTGAAAAAAGGCGATGCCTCCATCACCTTCATTGAACCCACCCGGTACCCGGAGAAACTCTCCTCGCTCTTCTATGCCGTATCTCTTGCAGACCGCGTGATCCTTGTAGTGGAGGATATCAATGCCATATTCGGTGAGACCGTCCTCATGCTCCAGTGCGCCGGAAGAGCGCAGGGCTACATCATCTTCAAAAACTACCTCTCGATCGACCAGATAGCCCCGCTCATCAAAGGCACGCTCCTCGAACACTACGAAGTACTCGAAGACGACAAACTCGGGCTCCGCGAGAAACTGCTCGAGATTGCTGTCAAGATGACCGCCCACCAGAAGGCGAAAGACTCCGGGGGGAACGGGGTCGTACCCATCGACCACCACTTCAACGTGAAGGGCGTGGGTGTCGTTGTCCTGGGCAGCGTGGCGCACGGGACGATAAAAAAGCACGACACCTTAAAAGTCCTGCCCACCCAGAAGACCGCACAGGTCCGGTCCATCCAGAAACACGACGACGACGCGGATGTTGCAGTCGCCGGAGACCGCCTCGGTCTTGCGTTAAAGAACATCGAAGCAGAAGAACTCGACCGTGGCTACGTCCTGACAAACGATCCCTCAATAAAAGCAGCGTCCACGATTTCAGGAAAAGCCCAGCTCGTCAAATACTGGGCAGCGCCGCTCAAGGAAGGCATGGTGCTCTATGTCGGTCACTGGATGCAGTTCTTACCCTCGCGGCTCGAAAAGGTCAGCGTCGATGGCGGGGACTGGCGGATGCCCACGCTCACCCTCACGATGGAGAAGGAGCTCGTTTATCCCCCTGGCGCCCGGGTGGTCCTCAACTACCTCGAGGGCGGCAAGTTGCGCGTCGTCGGAACACTCACCCTCGCATAATCCCTTTTTTTCGCCCACGCTCCGGCACCACCTGCACACGGGTGCTTTATCGCCCTACAATTTTATGTACTGGTGTGATCTCATCAATACAGTGAGAAACAATGTTTGAGAACATCATAGGATGGATCATCCCGGGCATCATTGTCCTTGTCATTATCGGGCTCGTCATCTGGGCAGTCGGGCTGTACAACCGGTTCTTCAGCCTGAAAAATTCCTCTGAAGCAACCCTCGGTCAGATCCGGGTAGCAATGAAGAAACGGCTCGACATGATCGAGCAGCTCCTTGGCGCAGTCAAGAGCTATGCGAAGTTCGAGAAAGAGACATTCGAGAAAGTCACCGCGATGCGGGCAAGCGTTGCGACGGCAAATCCCGGCGACTTAAACAAGGTGGAAGCCGAGTCCCGCTCGATCTTCGGGCGTCTCCTCGCCGTCGCAGAGAACTACCCGGACCTGAAAACCTCTACGACCGTCACAAGCCTCATGGACTCCGTCAAGTCAATCGAAGACGAGATCTCCCGCCAGCGGTACACATACAACAACATCTCGCAGGAGTTCAACACGATGATGGACACGATCCCGTCTAAATTTATTGGAAGGATGATCGGTCTTGCCAAACTGGAGTATTTGCAGTTCGAAGAAGCGATCAAGACGCCGCCGAAGATCGAGTTCTAAAGGGTCATATTTGTGGGCGAAACCAGACAACTTGCCGGGCTTGTCATCGCAAGCCTCGTCATCGGGCTCATCGGGCTCTTCCTCGTAACTGCGGTTCCGCCACTGCTGGAAGGCAACCTCGTTGTGGATTCCTATACAGCAACCCTCTCCGGTAACGGGACGCTGCACGAATCCTATACCTATGATGTCCGCACCTCCGGCGAATACCGGATGCTGTACCGCTCCTGGGAAGCCCCGCTTGTCTTTGACACGGGCACGCGGTCGTGCATCCAGTTCCTCTCGGTCGATCCCCCGCCAGGAACCACCGGATATGCGAAGGATAACAGTCACACGACGGTGATCTCTGGTGCCCCGGAAGGCACATCCTACAAATCCCAGATTGCCGCCCTCGCGGAAGCAAATGAGGTCGGCATCTACAACCCCTCGTATTTCAGCGCCGGGAAATACACCGTGGGATATACCTACATCGTCCATCCCCCGGTTGAATATGACGGTGTCAACGATCACCTGAACCTGAAACTCGCCGGGCAGAGTCACCCTGCATACCGCCACGTCACCATCACCATCCCCGCCGCGAACGTGGAACAGGTGTATGTCTATCCCCCGTCATTACACTCCGAAAAGACCGGGACGGTCTACACGATCACCGGCAGCGTCGGGGAGAATGAGATTGCCGCGGTCGAAATCCTGGCAACCCCCGGCGGACTCTCCGGCATTCCGGGTTTACGGAGTGAAGTTTCAGACCTCGCGGGAAAGACCAGCTCGGCAAGTCTCTGGTACAACCTGCCCTATTACGCGGCAAACCTCCTCTCCCTCGCTGCCAAAGTGGCAGTCATCCTCGTTCCATTCCTGTTTTTATACATCTATTACCGGTATGGCAGGGAGAAGAGCTACACGGTGCCGGAATATATGAGCACGATCCCGAACCCCGCGCTCAAACCCTGGCAGGTGAACCTCCTCTTCAAAGACGACGCGATGGACTTTGACGAGGATGGGTATTACGCGACGCTGCTCGACCTGCACCGGAGAAAGCTCATCGCAATCACAGAAAAAAAGGGTGGGAAAGGCATCGAGATCCGGGTGCTCTCCACGGCAACGACCGACCCCTACGAGCAGCGGGTGCTCTC
>JAQTSH010000082.1 GCA_028711405.1 Methanoregula sp. | reverse complement strand
TTGTCGGTCTTCACCTTCCGCCATTCTAATTATTTATACTGGTTAAAAATAGCACATGTGCTGAAGCCTTCCCCCTTATCCATGAGTACCTGTGGCGGCTCAGCCATGAACACTGCTATGGATATCTCGTCTTCATGGGTTCCTGTGGCAAACCCGCCATGAACACTTCTTTTTTCACGGCATTTGTTTTGATCGCGGACATACTCCCTGGAGAACCAGATACTTCATAGTATACTGGCAGGACAAAGCCAGCCTGGTACCTGTTACTATCCGATAAAAAAGGGGAAGTGGTTCTTCCGCATTACAATTCTGTTATCTTCCCGACGAGGTAACGGGCAATCTTCGTGGCGTCACCGACATCGATCCTGCCATTGTTGTTGAAGTCCGCATCCGGGATGAGATCGGGAGTCAGCTTAACGACCATGTAGGCAGTCTTGGCAGTGTCACCGATGTCTACCCACCCGTTCCCGTTGAGATCGCCACGGTGCCGGTAGACGAGTGCAGACCCGTTGACTGTATCGAGCTGCCGTTTGTTGAAGGTCGTATCGCTCCACATGGCACTGGTCAGGGTCAGGGGAGTGTGCGAACCAACAGCCCCGGTGCTGGTTGTATTTACGAGGAAAACCGGAACCGGTGAACCGATGATGATGCCCTCAGTACTGGTGAGACTGAGCCGGACTAAGCCGGAGGTTGCGTTCACGGTGAGACTGCTTCCCGACGCATAGGACTGGTTCAGGGTGATCTCGTTGACCCGGATGACCGCTGGATCGTACGCGAGGTCGAACGAGATGCCGGTTCCACCGGTTATACTCGTCACCATTACCGGGAGTTGCGTAGCGGTGTCCTGGTAGAGCGACGCGGCGGGGAGGCTCAGCCGGGCGCGGTCGGTTGTGTTCCCGGAGACTGAGATATATCCGGTCTTCGTTATCGTGGTGCTCCCGGCTGCATTCGTGGCATTCAGCGATACCGTGAATATCCCGGCGGTTGTGTACGTGTAGACCGGGTTCTGGACCGTGGCACTGCTGCCGTCACCAAAGTCCCATGCCCACGAGGTCGGGGTGTTCGTGGATGCATCCATGAACTGGACGGTTAAGGGTGTTGTCCCGTTCGTAATATTCGCACTGAAGTTTGTGACCGGTGCCGGGATATATCCGTTAGCGACCATGTACCCGCTCATGGGTTTGTCAGATACGAGGGCGTTTGTCCAGGCAACGATGTTGTTGCCGTTGGCTGCGTTCTTCGTGTACGCGTAGACGTTGAAGACCGCAGCTGAGCCGAGGTTATGGATCGAGTAGTTGATCCGCACTGCACCCTGGTTTTCCAGCCCGGCGCTCTTGTTGAGCACACCGGCATTCAGGTCGATAAACATCATCTGGAAGGTGTTGTTCGTCTGGTTCATGTCCTGCCCGGAATAGATTGGGTACGTATATCCATTTGCACTCGGTTTCCAGATTTGTGGTCCGTAGATGAAGTCACTCTTCGTTAAGGTTTCGTTCAGTGCACCGGGCTGGTAGGTCACGTTGTCAGGTGACGGGGCCTGGTTCCTTACCGGGTTCGGGGTCCAGTTGTACCCGTCGGCTTTGACGCTCAGCCGGAAGTTATCGGGGATCGTGCCGTTGACGGCGACCATGAGGATGACGTCATCCTGGAAACCCTTCGCGTCGTTACTGGTGGCGGTAAACGTGCCATTCAGGTTTCCGGTGACGGTCACCTGTCCGTTGATCACCGAGGGGTCTGTACTGATGTGCAGGGCATTGAGACCGGAGTTCGCGCCCTTGAATGAGACATAGTAGGTGTTGTTGCCATATGCATTATACTTCGCGCCGGCGTCGTTCGCGACTGAGAAGAAGATGTTGTTGTAGTTGGGGAGGGGCGCCATCACGGTGATGTAACCCGGCCAGGTGATGGTGTTCGTGCCTTTGTCGTTTGTTACCGTGAGGTTCACGGAGTATGTGCCACCTGTCGTGTAGGTATGGACCGGGTTCTGTTCGGTACTTGTTGAACTGTCGCCGAAGTCCCAGAGCCAGCTGGTTGGGGTGCCGGTTGATTTGTCAGTGAACTGGACGGCGACCGGTGCGGCTCCGGTAGTTGCATTTGCCGCGAAATTCGCGACCGGTGCCGAGGAACCCACGACCATATACCCGCTGCCGGGGATTGCGTTCGACATGATGATGCCGGTACCGTGGTTGGACTGCATGTACCAGCCATAGGCGTTGAACGCGGCTTTGCTTGTCAGGTTTGTGAAGCTGTACTCGACCTTGATCATGCCGTTGTTTTCCAGGGTATCGTTCTGGAACGACCCGGTCCTGAGATCGATGAACATGAGCTGGAACTGGTTCGCCGGGTCGGTCATGTCTTCGCCGTTGAAGATCGGGTAGCTGGCGAGGCTGAAGGGTTTCCAGTTCTGGGGACCGTAGATGAAGTCGTTCTTGTCGAACGTCTCGTTTACCGCTCCTTCAACGAACCTGATGTCGGTCGGCAGGATGGAAGTCTGGTACTTATTTGCAGTAGCCGGGGTGCCAACATCGAAATCCTGCCCGGTTGAGCGGATATGGACCTTGAAGTCATCCGGGATAACACCGTTGACCGCCAGCATCAGGATGCCGTTCGCCATCGAGGTCTGACCACCGTTCTGGGTGATCCAGAACGAACCGGACAAGTTTGTCGTAGTGGTAACGTCAGCGGCTGCCTTCAGGCTGCTGTTCGATGAAATGTGCAGGGGGTTTGCTCCGCCGCCGGCATTCCGGAACATGACCCAGTAGGTATTGGGGACATACTGGTAGATCCCGCCACTCGCTGCGACACCGTTCGGGACGTCATACTTCACGTCTTCATCGTTCGCCATGTAGAGGTTGATGAAGTGATAGTTAGCAAGGGCTTGCTGCGTCAGGACCGCGATGTAGCTGGTTCGGGTACTGGTGTTCGATCCCAGTGTATTTATTGCCGTGAGGTTGACCGTGTAGTTGCCAACTGCCGAATAGGTGTGTGCCGGGTTCCGGGTGGTCGATGTCGTGCCGTCACCGAAGTCCCAGGCCCATGAGGTCGGGTATCCCGCTGACGTATCATTGAACTGGATCGATATTGGTTCGATTCCGGCTCTCCGGGACGCGGTGAAGTTGGCGACCGGTGCCGGAGCCTCGGATACTTGGGTTGCCGCATTGAGTGATAATGTTGTTGGAACTGTTGTTTTTTCAGCCAACAGGATTGTCGATACTTCGGTCATCATATCAGTCGGTGAAACCGTCGGAATCGTCGTCTCCAGTACCGATGCGGTCGTCGCTGCCGTGATGACCGTGAGGTTGCCATCCGAAACTGTGGTGTTGTCGGGTGCTGCCATCGCCGGCACCGCCGCAATCATGAGCGCCAGTACCAGCACGAGCGCTACCGTCTGCCACCTGAAAAAAGGATTGTCAGTGTAAGTTGCCATAATCTTTTACCTCTCCTGCCGGGGTCGGAACCCGGGTTGATGGTAATACCCGACGATATAGTTGAAGCAGAATCGGCTGTTGCCGTAATGTCAGAGGAAACATCGCCGGTAGTACATCGGTGTTATTATTTTTTTGAATTGGTAAAAATGTTGCGTTTTATTCCTCTAAAGTTAATTGTTTATTGTTTACATGAAATTTGAGCGGTGATTAACAAGAGTTCCGGTTGGGTCTGTTTTTCTTACAAGAAATGAAAAATGAATTGCCGGAAACCGGCATCTTTTCAGGATGTTTTCAGACATTTTTGTGCATGCTTCCCGGTGGAGTTTCCCTTCCATCCGCCTGATCCTGAAAAAGATTCACCATATGTATACAGCCTGTTCAACCGATGGGTGCTGTTCTTCCTATTCGGCGCATCCTGGTTATAGACGTAAGTATTGAATGCAATCCTGGCATTCTGTGAGGGAGCGTTTGTGATGGAATATGTGACATTTACCCTGCCCGCGTCCTCACACTGGCAGAATGTCCGAAAAATTGGGAAGATTTTAGCATAAAATTGCCTTCGCGATATTTTAACCGTTGATCATGTGATTGAAAATCTCGTGTGTGTTTCCTTCGAGAGTTGCCTTATTTGATGTTCCCTTTTTTCTTTAAGAACATAGTAACATGAACATTTGTATTCGCTCCCTCAAATTGGATCAGGTAATTTCCCGCCTCGCGTACAATGTAGGTATTCTCGGGGAGCAGGTCATAAATACCCCCGTATCCATCCCGATCGATTTTTTTGCCAGTTTCCCGGTCAAAGATTGTTACCGTGAAACTGGAGAATTCCGAAGGTCGTGTAATGTTGATGAGCTCCTCACGACCCTTATTCGATTGCGTATTGTTGGTAATTGCCATTACATCTTTTACCATAACCGGGGAAACGGTGAAGTTGATAACGAGAGGCGGATTTACCACGCTGAATGCCACCGCTGTTGGAACACTTGTCGTAATATAGGATAGATCCTCCGAATAAATCGGTACATATTCATCCTGTTCCGGGATAACTTGTGCGGTGGGTCGAACAACGAATTGCGAAGATTCAGCTGTTCCTGTCTGGATAGGTGTCACAACAGTGACATAGTGAACGGTCGGGACGGGTGTAGCTTTTGTAGGTACGTAAATTGCCTGGATGGTACCAGATGAACTCGCTGCTTTTTGAACGACAGGTACAGTTCCCCCGGTTTCGTTCTGTATCGCATTTGCCGATGCGTTCATGGTGGGTAGATTTGTGTTCCCCGCAGGAGAGGATACAATCTCAGAAGTGGAGATTGTATTTCCTGGTTTGAAAATGAGACTGAACACCGAGGGACCCCCTATAACGAATACGTTTGCGATATCAACCACGATGATGATCCCGATAATTAACACGATGAACTTAAAAGCGTGATCAGACAATTTGCGTTCCATTAATTATTCAGTCTGTCTTGATTTTATTTATTGTTTTATTTTTGATTTTGTAAACGAAAATTTATGTACAAACAACGGAATCCAAAAAAGAGACAAAGAACGGTCGTGTACACATAAAACGGGATGAAAAAACCCATTGCGTTCATATCATTCATGAATCAGGGACAAACTCATTTGAGTCGTTTTAACGATTTAATTTGGTTTACTTTGTATAATAATTTACAATTTTCAATTTACAAATCTTTATATATGAATTCATTTTACCTAGCTCCTATAAATACAACCGGCATCAAGTACTCATGGCGAAAACCATGAAAATCAGTGCACGAAACCAAATAATGGGGACTGTGAAGACAATCAAGAAAGGTCCGGTGAGCACGGAAGTCGTTATCTCCATTACCGGGGGTAATGAAATTGTCTCATCTATCACTACCTATTCTGCAGAAAAAATGAATCTGAGGGAAGGATTAAAGGTCTACGCGATCGTTAAGGCATCCGAAGTGATGGTAGGTACCGATTAAACTCTTTTTCCCTCTGAAAAACACATCGCGCTTTTCCTATATACAATGAAAATGCCTCACGGCATTTTCAACATGTATGCTTGTGATGTCATCGGCACATAGGGAGTTCCTCGGCTCTGTCTTAAAATTGAGTGATTCCCCGGAACAACGTACTTTTCTGTCTGTTTCCGCGATAAAGATCACCAGTGTGGCGGAAGCGGGAAATACCGGAGACCCGGATTAGGACAACGCTCTATTTCTCATCGGAATTCAAACTGTGGGAACTCACATTCCCCTATTTCAGAATCCGTAATTTAAAACCATGGAAGTCAGCGGCAAATCTGGTTATGTATCTCCGTATTTTTTGAAGTACGGACATGCCATGAGGCAAGCACTGCACCGTGCCGTACTCCGCGTGGCGATCCGGTTGGCGATCTTTGTCAAGAGGGGTTCCAGTGTTTTCGTTCCCATGAGCCGGATGAAGAGGGAGACGAAGGGAGACGGGATCGATCCAGTGATGTTCAGGCAGCGGAACGTATCCATACCGCTACTATCCAATGCGTTCACGGGACATGCCTTAAGACATCGCCCGCAGTGGGTGCAGAGCTGTACGGGATTACGACGTGCCGTCCCGGTTGGGATCTCCCGGTCGGTGAGGACGGCACCAAGACCGAGACGAATCCCGTACCGTGGAGACAGGAGAAGACCGTTGTCGCCGATTTCCCCCATGCCGGCGTCCCGGGCACAGTGTTTTAGTGAGAGACCGCCTTTGAGTTTTCCGTCCTTTACCATCACCGAGTTTACTGCGACTGCAAAAGAACCAGACTCTTTGAATACGTTGACGAGTTCATTGGAGATACAGGCAAGTTCCTGTTTAAAGGTGGTGATCTTTGGTGCCGTTTCAGGGACGCTTCCTTCGAACAGGTCATCTCCCATCACCTTTCCAAAGAGGATCATCGTCCTGCATGTGGGGAAGAGATCGACCGGACGCCTGCCGAAAGGGGCAGGGATCGCCAAAGACGAAACGACAACATACTCATCAATGGCATGTGAATGGAAGAACTTCGCAAGATAATCCTGATTAAGGGAAGATGCAGTAATCCCAGGCATGACATAAGGTATAACCCAGGCAATGATATAACTCATGGATGCCGGACATTGGGACCGCTTTACAGATTGGAGGATCACCATACCGGATTTGCCGAGAAATGCACAAGGAACCTTAAACATCAAAACAGTGTTCATGGCGGATTTGCCACAGGAACCCATGGATACGACATATTCATAGCAGGGTATTAACGAATGAGTGATATGCGGCAGGACAAGAGGTGTAATCGGGGGCAGAAATGGTGGATCTGTGCGGGTCTTGTGACCCGGGCGAGTCCACGTGAGACTTTCGTCCTGATCGTAGGGATACTGAAAGGATTGATTATCCCAGGAACTTCAGCATCTGCTCATTTACCAGCGCCGGTTGATCCATCGACACCAGATGACCGGCATCCGGGATCAGGGCTGTAGTTACATCCGGCATCAGTTTTTTAACCCTGTCGATGGCAACCCCTGGATTATAAATAACCTCATTTTTTCCGGCAAGAAAGAGGGTGGGAGTATGGATACTCCGGAG
>JAQTSH010000081.1 GCA_028711405.1 Methanoregula sp. | reverse complement strand
GCCGGGTTCGCCGCAGGCACGTTCATCGGTATGCTCATCGAGGAGAAGATCTCCATCGGTCTGACCAGCGTCCGGATCATCACAAAAGAAGACCCACAAGAACTCCTCGCATACCTCCGGGCACACCAGTATGGTGTCACCACCATTGACGGCGAAGGCGGGACCGGCAGGGTGAAGATGGTCTTCACCATCATCAAGCGCCTGGACCTGCCCCATGTGATCAGCATCATCAAACAGTTCCACCCGAATGCCTTCTATTCTGTCGAAGAGGTGAAGTCCGTTGCCGAAGGGGTCTTTCCCGAACCGAGGGCACGGTGCGTCTTCTCCTGGATCGATTCGCTCCGGTTCTTTCGAAAAGGAAAATGATGGAGAATCGTGTCCCGCCATGAGTGCCAGTAACCCACCGCTCCCCGGCTGAGACCCGGTCCGGGGCGAGTACCATGGATCCCTTCATTTTTTCCGTCATCGTCCTTGCCTTGACCGGCAGTGTGATCGGATTTGCCTCCGGACTGCTCGGGCTTGGAGGCGGATTTCTCATGGTGCCCGTGCAGTACTGGCTCCTGTCCACGCTCGGCATTGATCCAACCACCGCCATCCGGGTCTCGTTCGGCACCAGCCTCGCCGTCATCATCCCTACAGCGCTCTCCAGCGCCTGGGGGCATCACTGCCGGCAGTGCGTGCTCACCCGGCACCTCTCCCTTATGGCAGTCCCGGCATTTCTTGGCGCGGTTCTCGGTTCGGTCATCGTGGCGCATACCGCCGGAAACCTCCTTACCACGCTCTTTGGGGTCGTTGTCCTTGTATCAGCGGTGACGATGCTTTTTGGAAAGGCACCTGTTACCGTGCAGGGAATCTCAGAAAACCGGTGGCAGTATGTCCTGTGGGGACTCATCTTTGGCATCGTGTCCGGGCTCCTGGGTATCGGGGGTGGGATCATCATGATACCGGTGATGACCCTCATCTTGCGGTTCCCGCTCCACCAGGCAATCGGAACCTCCGCTGTCGTCATGCTGGCGGCATCGGTTGGCGGGGTCATCTCCTATATCATCAACGGACTGGGGGTGTCCGGGCTCCCGCCCTACTCGGTCGGGTATGTCAACCTGGTCCAGTGGCTTGTTCTCATTGCCGTGAGTGTACCCATGGCGCAGATCGGTGTCCGTGCCGCCCATGCGCTTCCCGCCGACCGGATCAAACAGGTCTTTATCGTTGTCATGGTCATTGTCGGTCTGGACATGATCGGCATCTTCCGCTGATTGGCAGTACCGAAACCATTATTCAGTTCCTTATGCTACTCACTATCATCAGAACTGATGAGGAGTGTCCTACATGGAAAGGTTCGTATGTCAAATCTGCGGGCATATCTATGACCCGGAGAAAGGAGAAGCCATCCAGGATATCAAGCCCGGGCTGGCATTCGCGTCACTTCCTGCCGACTGGGAATGCCCGGTCTGCGGTGCAAAAAAAGACAAATTCCTTCGGGAGTGATGGTGGCGGGCGATGGTCTCACGGGAACTGGCACCCGGCATCTTCTGGGTTGGTGCCCTCGACTTCGACCGGCGGATCTTTGACGAACTGATCCCGCTACCGGAAGGCACCAGTTACAATTCCTACCTGGTTCGGGGCAGCGAGAAGACCGCGCTCATCGATACCGTCGATCCGACAAAGGAGTTCGAACTGGTCTCAAACCTGGTGAAACTGGGCATCGACCGGATCGATTATGTCATCATCAATCATGCGGAGCAGGACCACTCCGGGACGCTCCCGATGATCCTTGAGTTCTTCCCGGATGCTGTGGTGGTGACGAACGAGAAGTGCCGGGATCTGCTGACTGCGCTCCTCCATTGTCCGCCGGAGGCGTTCAAGGTCATCCGGGATGGCGAGACCCTCTCGCTCGGCGACCGGACGCTCGAATTCTTCCTGACGCCGTGGACACACTGGCCCGAGACCCAGGTCACGTACCTGCGCGAGGACCGGATCCTCTTCTCCTGTGACCTGTTCGGGTTCCACCTGGCGACAAGCGATCTCTTCATCACCGATGAAGCCGCCGCGTACCAGTCAGCGAAACGGTATTACGCTGAGATCATGATGCCGTTCCGGGGGAGCATCAAAGGGCACCTGGAACGGATCAAAAGTCTGCCGCTCTCGCTGATCGCACCGAGCCATGGACCGATCCACCGTAACCCCTCGTTTATCCTCGATGCCTATGCGGATTGGGTCTCGGACACGGTGAAAAATGAGGTTGTCATCCCGTATGTTTCGATGCATGGCAGCACCGAAAAGATGGTGGAGCACCTGACGGAGGCACTGATTGCGCGGGGGGTCACGGTCAGACCGTTCAATCTTACCAGGACCGATATCGGGGAACTGGCGAAAGCGCTGGTCGATCCGGCGACGGTCGTGATCGGTACTCCCACGGTGCTCTTCGGTCCGCACCCGCAGGTGGTCTACGCGACCTATCTTGCAAACATGCTCAAGCCCAAGTGCCGGTTTGCTTCGGTAATCGGTTCCTATGGCTGGGGCGGGAAAGCCGTTGAGACGATCGCAAAGATGCTCGATCATGTGAAGGTCGAGCTGCTTGAGCCGGTGATAGTAAAAGGGCTCCCGGATGAGGCGACGACAAAAGCGCTCGACCGGCTCGCCGATGATATCGTACAGAAGCACAAGGAACTGAACATCACATAAACGGAGATGGATACATGACCAAACTGTTTGAAATTTACAAGTGCAGTGTCTGCGGAAACATCACAAAAGTTGTCCATGCGTCGGGAGGCACATTGGTCTGCTGCGGGCAACCGATGGTACTCCAAACTGAGAAGACTGCGGATGCGGGGAAGGAGAAACACGTCCCGGTGGTCGAAAAGACCACAGAGGGGATCATCGTGAAGGTGGGTTCTATCCCGCACCCGATGGAGGAGAAGCACTACATCGAATGGGTGGAGGTCAGATCCGGGGAACGCCTGTTTGTTAAAGGGTTTTTGCCCGGCGAGAAACCGGAAGCCACGTTCCCGCTGGCTGATACCAAGGTAAAAGTCCGGATTTACTGCAATGTCCACGGGCTCTGGACGAACACGGCTTGATCGCCGTACTATCCCATTTTTTTTGTCTGTATGCTACACGGGCGCTCTCATGTTCCCCGGTAGTCCAACTGCTCAGGTAAGATCTCCAGGCAGTCAATCAGGAACGGGCGGTTATTATAAAGATACACCGGTCGTCTCCCGCAGAATAGCATCGCTCTTCCACAACGGTAACTTCGGAATGCAGATGAAAGGAGAAGACTGATCCGAGGACACCGCGATCGAATGCGCAGGCACTATGCCCGGTCACCGGAAGATCCTCGCACTCAAAGCATCCGCGGACCTCGAGAGTGAGAGGTAACGTGTTGGTAAGCGTGATCTTCCCGAGACCATGTGCCTGCCAGAACGTATCCATCCGGAAAACGAGCTCCTCCACAGTCCGACCCGCGACCCGTGGGGCAAGTATCCGCCCTACCTCCGCGCCGGTCTTTTCCAGAACCGGATCGAGATTGATCCCCATGGTCATCGCCTGGGTACGGAAGACCCGTACGCAGTACCGGAAGAAGGAGACCAGATCATCATCATCAAACGACAGGTCTGCTGCCAACCTGCGGGTGATATGGGCAGGTAACCGGGCATCGCGATCAGCATTCGTCAGCCGTCCGATAGTGTCGGATGTCAGGGCAATGAGGCGCCGCCGACTGTCCTCACGATCCGGTTGTATACTGATCAGCCCGGCGCGTTCGAGATCCCGCAGATGAACCGATATCGTTGACTTGGCTTTCCGGGTCTCTTCCACGATCCGGTCGAACAACTGTGGCTTTTCGCTTACCAGTGAGAGGATCCTGAGTTTTATCGGGCTGTCTATGGCAACAACGGTATTGCGGGTGGAGAAGAGCCGGATATCGCCATCGTGCATGTCGGTTTCCGATTCACTCCGGGAGTCCATATACTGCATCTGTTTCGCAATGTTCTTAAAGATTGTTCGCATACAATAGAACATTCGTATAATTACGAACGATGTGATTGCAATGAAAGCAGAATCCTACAAGATTACTGACGGCGTATACTGGGTCGGGTCATTGGACTGGGACCTCAGGAGCTACCACGGATACACCCTTGATGGAACATCCTACAACTGTTATCTTGTCTTTGGCAAGAAGACGGCACTTATCGACAACGTGTATCCCGGTCACTCCGCACAGATGTGGGCTCGCATTGCTGATGCCTTCGCAAAGGAAAAAAAGAGCGAGCAGATCGACATCATTGTCCAGAACCATGTCGAGAAGGATCACTCCGGCGCCCTGGTCGAGATCCACAAAAAATACCCGAAAGCACCGATCTATTGTACCGAAGTTGCCGAGAAGGGGCTTCTCCGGCATTTCCCGGCACTATCCGGGGCAGATTTCCACCACGTGAAGACCGGTGAAACCCTTGACCTCGGGGGCAAGACACTCGCATTTGTCCAGGCACCACTGCTCCACTGGCCTGACTCAATGTTCACGCTCTATGCTGAACAGGGGATCCTCTTCCCGAACGATGCATTTGGTCAGCATCTCTGCTGTGCACAGCGTCTCGACACTGATATTCCCGGGCATATCCTGATGGATGCAACACAGAAGTTTTATGCCAACCTGATCGTTCCTCTGACGCCGTTGTTCTTAAAGAAAGCCGAGGAGCTGACCGGTCTTGGTTTGATCGAGAAAGTAAAGATGATCGCACCGGCACATGGTCAGATCTGGACCAACCCGGGCACAGTTCTCGGAGCCTATATTGGCTGGGCATCCGGTTCAGCCCGGAAGAACAAAGTGACGATCATCTACGACACGATGCATGGTTCCACGAAGATGCTCGCCCATGAGCTTGCCGAGGGAGTCATTGCCGGGGGATGTGATGTGAAACTCTTCAACCTGCACGAGGACGAACGGTCCGAGATTGTCAAGCACATCCTGGACTCAAAAGCGATCATGGTCGGTGTCCCGACCATCAACGATATGCCCTACCCGAGTATCGGGGACCTTCTTTACTATCTCAAAGGGCTTCACTTCAACCGGACCGGTGAGCGTTTTGCGATGACGTTTGGCTCCATGGGGGGCAAAGGGGGTGCGGTGAAAATCGTAGCTGACGAGCTGAAAACCGCTGGGTTTACCGTTATCGGGTCGCAGGAAGTCCTGTATGTTCCTGACGGGGTCGAACTTGAGAAGGCATTCGATGCCGGTAAAACAATGGCTGCGCGGATTACCGGATAATACCGGCGTGTCCCCGGCTCACGGCACAACACCGTACCTTTTTTCTGGGCAATGATATGCCCGGATACTTTTTCATGAACAGAGGGAGTTGGCAGATGGCGTTCGACGTGGTGAGGGGATCAGCCGGGCAAAACCCGTTCCACGATCTCCGGAAGAACTGAAAGAAAGAGCCGGTACTCCGCACCTGTCCGGTTGGCAAACGCTAATAGAGCCCAAGCGGTAACCTCCTAGTGATGCACCGGATTGGGTATCTCGCCACGATTACGGCAGACATCGGAGAGATCTTTTCGTTCGTCGCCCCGATCACCTGTATCCCCCTCCTCGTCGCTGTGATCTTCTCAGAATGGAACATGCTGGTGCCGATGGCATCCGTCCCGATCGTCTTTTTTTGTTTCGGGTTCCTCTTCAAACAGATCCCGCGGAGCACCCGTGAGGTGCGCCTCTCAACCGCCCTCTGCTCAGTTGCCCTGTTCTGGTTTTTGTCCGCGATGATCTGCGGCATCCCGTTTGTGCTCGGGTTGCACATGGGGTTCACGGATGCGGTCTTTGAGGGCATGGCAGGGTGGACGGGCACCGCTTTTACCATGATGCGCTCTCTTGACTCCGCCCCCCACACGCTGCTCTTCTGGCGGTCATATATGCAGTGGATCAGCGGGATCGGGATCATCGCATTCTCGATTGCGATGGCGAGCAGCACCGGATTGTTCCGGTCGAGGATCTTCCGGAGCGAGAGCCGGAATGAACCGCTGATGCCCGGCGTGATCTCGACCGGGCGGGAACTCTGGCAGATTTACGGGCTGCTCACATTTTTCGCCATCGGGCTCATCCTCTTTACCGGGCTCTCCCTCTGGGAATCCGTCAACCTCGCGCTCTCGGCAATCTCGACAGGGGGTTTCACCATCCACAGTGGGGGGATTCTCTATTATGACAACATCCTCCTCGAACTGATTCTCCTCCCCATCATGATCGCCGGGGCGCTGCCTTTTAAGTTGTATTACCTGATCAAAGCGAACCGGCGCTGGAGCCTGTTCGGCGACGAACAGGTGAAACTTTTCTTCGCACTCCTCCTCGTCGGGACTGCGGTGCTCTCGTATGATCTCGTCTTTTTCAGTAACCTTGACTATCTTTCCGCCCTCCGGCAGGGGGTCTTTATGTCCGTGAGTGCGCTCACGACGACCGGGTTTGTCGTGGCAAACCCTCATACCTGGGCAAGCGTCACCCTCCTCTTTCTGATGATGCTCGTCTTTATCGGCGGGGCATCCGGGAGTACTGCCGGTGGGATCAAACTCAAACGTATCGCCCTTGCGTACCGGGCGCTCGTCTGGTGGTTCCACCGTCTCTTCGTGAGCGGGAAGATCCTTGTCCCGTTCCGGAGCGAAGGCAAGGTGATCCCGCGTGCGACCGCAGAGCTCGAGACGGCGAAGAACATGCTCGTGATCTGCCTCTCGTTTATCATTATCTTTGTTGCCACCCTTGCGGTTATGCAGTTCCACCTCACGACGTTTACCATCACCGAGGTCTTCTTCACCATTGTCTCTGCATTCTCGACCTGCGGGATCAATACCGGGTATGTCTCCCCGGATATGCCATTTATCTCGAAATGGATTGTCATCCTCGTCATGTGGATCGGGAGACTGGAAGTGATCCCGGTCATCATGCTCTTTGTCGCGTTGTTCCGCGGACCCGATTAGTGCTGCCCGCCCGTGCGCTGGCGTCTGCTTAACTCAAGTGTACTTTTGTTAACTTCAGGAGATCTAATATAAATTGCCGTACCAACGTATGGTGATGAAACAGATCGCCCTGTACGGAAAGGGAGGTATCGGCAA
>JAQTSH010000080.1 GCA_028711405.1 Methanoregula sp. | reverse complement strand
ACCACCATGCTCCGGTCGTGCAGGGTGATCGCCTCCCCCTGCCGTTGTGTAGCCGCCATTTCAGGGCTCCTCCCCGCATTGGAATACCCGGTAGGGATCGAAGCGGCAGCACCGTTTGAACTCGCAATACGGGTTCGGACAGTTCTCTTCACGGGGAAGCGGGAAGCACCCGTTCCGGATCCCATCGATATACGCAAAGGCACAATCCCGCGAGTGACTGATCTGCCCGGCAAAATCAGCGGAGACCCGGGGCTGGGATACCATCAGGTCTTTTGCAGCCGTATCCGCAAGCACAATGCTCCGGTCTACCTCGCGCCGGATCGTGTAATATCCCCCGCCAATCCCGTGGTTGCCGGTGATCTTCTCAAACGCAAGCAGGTAGAGGGGCAGTTGCAGGGCAGTTCCCGCTACGATATCCTTTGCCTTTGGGTGCTGCGAACCTGACTTGTAATCATAGATCAAAAAGAACCCGTCGGGGGTGAGATCGATCCGGTCGATCCTGCCCCGCATGAACATCTTCCGTTCACCATCCGGTGAGACAAGTTCAACCGGTTCCGGAGAGGAGTTTGGATCGTCCGACTCATTATTTCCCATGCCAAAGGAGAACTCGAACCGGGAAGGAACGAGAGGCGAATTCGTTTCCTCAATCTCATGGAGCAGGAACCGCACGAAATACCCGGGACCGGTATGCCGGTCGTCCCCGAGCATCAGTATCCGGGTCGCATCCCAGAGCGGGCTCTGGAACGTGTACCGGTCCAGTTCTTCGGCAGCAATCTTCAGGATCAGGTTTGTGGCATCAACAAAAGACACGGGGCTGACTTTGATCTTGCCAGAATCATGCCACTGCCGGTAAAATGTGGCGAGGATCGTATGAATCGCCGTCCCGCGATCCCCAGCCGAGAGGTTCAGCTCCACTTCCGGCAGCGCACGAAGACCCATTTCCCGGTTCAGGAAATATTCGAACGGGCAACTGGCATAGGTCTCAAGGCTTGTCGGGGAATACACATGAAGTGGACTGTACCGTTTGGCAAGAATAGCGCGGATCGATTCATTCCCGGAAAGAATACCGTCATAAGGCGAGTCACACGCTCCCCACCGGTAGAACCGTTCCATGTTGATGCGTTCCACCAGATCATTGATACCCAGTGAGCCCGGGATCAGATCACATGCCGTGCAGGGCGTCTCATTACGGATACCTGCACCAGCCCGGATTGCCGCAGTGCGCCGGGAGGCAGGAGGAATCATCCCGTCAGTACCCGTCCACGGCGATTCTCCGGTCCTCATCCGGACCCGTTCGAAAAAGGCGGACGTGAGCAGGGGTTTTTCCCCATCGGCGAGCGGGGCACTCAGGTACACGGTCTTTTGCGCCACGAGCAGGGCAGCGATAAAATAATATTGTTCTTCCCGGAGAATTTCAGAGAGTGTACGGGTTCCCATCCGGATATTCTCCAGTGAGTTTGTGAAAGGGAGTCGCGTTGTCAACCGGGGAAATGTGCCTTCAACCAGTCCCCCGACAAAGACCACGGGGAACTTCAGGTGCGGGCATTCGTGGAAACCGAGCATGGTAACACCAAAAGAATCCTCGCGGCTGCTGTCATCCGGTTCTTCGGCAATGGCGGAGATATACCGGTGAAACGTCTCGATTGTCATTGCTTCCCCTGCCGGAATCCATGCAACCTTTTCGAGAGCCTCAAGGCGGGAACAGAACGTATGATAGACCTGAAGTTCCCGCTCCCTCATCTGTTCATCCGGCGCGGCGTACAGGTACGGGATGCTCCATACCTTCAGGAAAGACCGGAACCCGCTGATATGATCCCGAAGACTTTTCGTTCCGGAAAGACGGTCCAGATCGGCGATGAGGATCCGGATTCCTTCCTGCACGCGTTCAACCGTATGAACCGAGATATCCGGGTTGTTCTTCGCCTTTTCTATGTCTTCTAACTCTGTATGGAGCCAGTCCAACTGCTTCATCCATGACGGTCGGGCTCCGTCAATCCGGGCATACCGGGATACCAGATCAACGTCGGCAGCATCCAGGCGGGACGTTCCATTCGGCACCGCATCCTTCCGGAAATACGGGCTGCCTATGAACCGGACTACTGCCTCGCGGGTGTACCCGTTGGCAACGAGACCGGTAATCCCGAAAAGGAACTGGATAACCGGGGCTTTGGAGAGCTTCGTGCCAACGGCAGCGTTCCACGGGATCCCGAAGTCGGCAAACACTTCTTCAATAAGCCCGAGATTCCCCCGGAGGTCCGAAAACACCACGGCAATATCAGAAAGAGGAATCCCGGCAGCATTCAGCCTGCCAATCTCCGCTGCGATACCGTATACTTCTGCATACCGTGAAGGAAACGTCTGCACGCGGAAAAAATCCCCGGAAACAAGCGTCCCGGTCTCCGAGAACATGCCGGTGATCTGCGACCGCTCCGATAACGGGTCACATGCTGATTGTGTTCCGGGTTGGTTTCCCGCCGCAGTCCGGCTCCTGAAAATGTTCGGGTCGAGACCGTCAGGAACAAAGAAGTATGCGTTCCCTGCATGCTCCTGTACTGCTTCGAAGAGATCCTGTTCGAGCGCCAGCGGCTCGTAAAATCCATAGAAAAAGACCGTGCCGATCGGTGATGGCTGGCAGCAGTTCAGATGATCGATGGTCCATTCAAGGATCGTATCACCATCAACAAGATCCAGGTCATGTAACCGGTTCCGGTATTCCGTAATGATTGTATCGAGTTGCCGGCTCTTCTCGCTCTGGAGATCTATGAGACATTCGGGGAACACAACCTTTCTTGTCAGGATGACATTTAAAAAGGTCATGAGATCCTCGACCGTTTTAGACGATGGATGATCGCGGGTGATGAATAACGGGACCTCTTCTGCATGCTTGAGAAGAACATCAGTGAGCAATAATTTCGCCTCACTTTTTGAGAGGAGGCGGGTAGTGGTCCGGTTTTCCAGAAAAAGGATCTGGCACAAACCTTTCAGGGTGCAGATGCGGGAGGTGACAACAGGAATATTTTTTTTCATCATACGATCCGTGACTTCCCGCACGAGGCGCTCGGTGGGGAGGAGAAGCCACGTATTGAAGGGATCGATAGAAGCGTCTGCGGTGAATCGATCAATGTAAAAATCCAGCTGCTCTCCGGGAAGTCCGCGATCATACCTGTCGCGACGAGAGAACGCCGGAGGAGACTGCGCGGACATGATATAGGGTTTACCTGCCGGAAGAAAAATAGCAGGGTTTATTCCCGGCTGCATTAAGGCTTAAACATTACAATGCCGTTACGCAGTCGTGTCATAATTTTCCCGGGTCATTTACGTATATTCCGGAAAACGATTCCTCATCAAAAGGCATATGGCGTGTAAAAACGAACGTTATTCACGATTGGTCCTGAACCTGCCCATCGGAATACGATAACCCGGACAGGAACGGGATCGATATGAGAACAGCCCTGGGGGATACTGATCGTCGCATGACCCGGTGTGAACAATGAATACACGGTATTTTTTGGGAAACTAAAAAATGAAGATATTACACACCTCCGATTGGCACCTGGGAAGTACCATTCACGGGAAGCGACGATACCAGGAATATGAAGCGTTCCTGTCCTGGCTTCTTGTGTGTGTCGAAACGGAAAAGATCGATGTGATCCTGATCAGCGGGGATATCTTCGATACGACAAATCCCGGTACCCGGGCAATCGAACAGTATTTTAATTTCCTTGGACGCATCCCGCGAGCGCAATGCCGGCACATTGTGGTGACTGCCGGAAATCACGACTCCCCCTCTCTTGTGAATGCCCCCAAAGAACTGTTGCGGACATTGAACATCCATGCGATCGGATCGATCACCGAAGAGATTGAGGATGAGATCCTCATTCTCAGGGACGCACATGGCGTGCCGTCTCTTCTTGTCTGCGCAGTCCCGTACCTCCGGGACCGGGACATCCGGCTCGTGGAAGCTGGTGAAGAGACCGAAGTCAAGACACAAAAACTCCTTCTCGGTATTGAAGATCATTATCGCAGGGTCTGCGAGCGTGCCGCGGGGATTCGGGATCACGTGAACCCGGCGATCCCGATCATCGCGATGGGACACCTCTTCGCTGCCGGCGGAAGCACCGTTGATGGGGATGGTGTCCGGGAACTCTACATCGGAAACCTGGTGCGTGTCGATGGCGGGATGATCCCGGCGTCTGTTGATTATTGCGCGCTTGGTCACCTGCACTCCCCGCAGAAGGTGAATGGTTGCGAGAAGATCCGGTATTGCGGGGCACCGGTCCCGATGGGTTTTTCTGAATCCGGTGACGGGAAAAGTGTCACGTCTGTCGAATTCGATGAAACAGGACAGGTCGTAATCCGCGAGATTCCGGTTCCGCAGTTTCTCTCTTTGGCATCGATCCGGGGCGATCTTGACACGATTCTCTCACGCCTCGATGCGCTGAAGTGTGAGAATAAACCGGTCTGGGTCGAGATCACCCTGGATGATGAACGATTGATCCCTGATGTCTCGGAACAGGTACATAAGCAGGTCCGCGATTCACCTGTTGAAGTGCTGAAGATAACAAACCTCCGTGTTGTTGCACAGGCATTGCACCAGATGGACAGCGCCGACACACTTGCGGATCTCAACCTTCAGGATGTCTTTCTCCGCTGCCTGGAAACCGCGAACATTCCTTCCTTACAGCGACAGGAACTGATCGATTCGTACAGCGAGATCCTGCGTGACCTCACAGAAGAGGACGAACTCGCCCGTGGAGACCTGCCATGAAGATCCTGGGGCTCCGGTTCAGGAACTTAAATTCCCTTGTCGGTGACTGGAGTATCGACTTTTCAGCCCCGGCATACACGGAAGGTGTCATCTTTGCCATCATCGGTCCGACCGGCTCCGGGAAGACCACCATACTCGATGCCATCTCGCTTGCGCTCTACGGGAAAACTCCCCGGTTAAAGGACATCACAAAGACCACAAACGAGATCATGTCGCGCCGGACCGGAGAGTGTTATGCCGAAGTGGCATTCGAGACTGCCAAAGGTCGGTTTCTCTGCCACTGGAGCCAGCAGCGGGCTCGTCGTCATGCAAAAGGGGACCTCCAGCAACCCAGGCACGAGATCTCGGATTTAAAAACCAAAAAACTCCTGACATCCTCGAAACGAAAGGAGGTGCTGGATAAGATCGTTGAAGTGACCGGTCTTGATTTCGAACAGTTCACCCGTTCGATTCTTCTTGCCCAGGGGGGTTTTGCTGCATTCCTGGAAGCAAAGCCGGATGACCGGTCCCCAATCCTGGAACAGATCACGGGAACCGGGATTTACAGCACGATCTCGATCCGGGTGCATGAACGAACCGCCGAAGAGCGTAAGACCCTCGAGACCCGGAAACTGGAACTGGGAAGCATCCAGGTACTGACCCCGGAAGAAGAACAAACCTTCCATGATCAACAGATCACCCTCACACAGGAAGCCCGTGAAGTGTCCCTCACCACAAAAGCAGTGCAGGATTCGATCGCGTGGCGCAAACGACTGGACGCGATCCAGCAGGATCTCCAGAAACTCCACCAGGAAAAAGCAGCCCATGAAGAAGAAAAACTGCGGGCATCGGACGATCTCAGGTGTCTTTGCCTGGGAAAAAAAGCACACATCCTCGAGGCAGAATTTGTAAAACTTACTGCACAGCGGGAACAACTGGCACAGGATCAAGAGGCGATACTGGAGTGCCGAAACCGGAAGGTCACCCTGGAAGAGGGCTTCAAGAGTGCCGAAGCAGCTGAACGGGAGATTGCGGACAAAAAACAGAAGATTGCGGTCGAATGGGACGAGGAGAGCCGGCTCGCACACGAGGTCCGCACCCTCGACACCCGGATCGAGGCGGCACGGGACACCTGTCAGCGGACTGCACAGGAATTACAGGACATCATCCGGCGCTCTGCGGAGTACGAAGTACTGATCACGGATCGTGAACAGCAGTTATGGAATACGAGCGATACGCTCGAAGAGATTGGGCGTTACCTGTCTGCGCATGAGAATGAAGCGACCTTAAAAGAGAATCTTGTCGTACTCGAAGAGTACGTGAAGCAGTACCGCGAACTCGATAAGAAGTATGCAAAGAAAAATTCGCATAAAAAAGGACTGGCTGAAGGGCACGACACCGCATCTTTGACAGTCACGAGGCTTACCGCCGAACAGGATACGCAGAAGGAATCGCTGCGGAACACGGTAAATAAACGTGAAACCCACGAAAAAGAACTGCACGTCCTGCTCAATGATGAAGACCTGGCATCCTGGCATGAGAAGGAGACAACCCTGCGCGCCGGATGTGAAACGATCAACCGGCTGAACGAGACACTGTGTGCAGCAAAAAAATTCCGTGAAGAGCGCTCGTTAAAAAAGACCGCATCGGAAAAATTCGAAGAGACGCTCATTACCATCTCACAAACCCTCGCTTCACTGGCGGATGAGATCCACAAGAAAGAGACCCTGGTTGAACATCTTGAAGAGACGACCCGGCTCCTCGCACGGATCCGGAACCTGGAGAAAGAGCGTGCGTTATTACAAACCGATAAGCCCTGTCCGCTCTGTGGTTCAACAGTACATCCGTTCACGGACGGGACCGTGCCGATTGTGGACGAGAAGGAAGCGGAACTGAAGCGTGAGAAGAAGGTGTTAAAATCCCTCCGGGATCACCATTCGCGTGTTGCCATCGATCACGGAAAAACAGAGACCGCACTGGCACAGGCACGGGAGGATATATTCATACTGACCGGGCACCTGGAGGAGTGTGGCACATCCTGGAAGACGAAAATTACGCATCCAGAACCGGGTACATCCGTGATCGGTACCCTTCCGGGGACGTTATGGGATTCGAAAATTCTGGAGGAGACTCAGGCATACGACTTTTCTCTTAGTGCCGGAGCGATTACACTCATATCCGAAGTCTCAGAGAAGGAACTTGCTGCGTGTCACGCGCTGATCCTTGACGTCACCTCAAAAGAGAAGGAACAGAAGACGATTGAGCGCGCCATAAACGCTGGCAATGAAGCACTGGCAAAAATGGATCTCGCGCTGCAAGCTGCCCAATCCGATTGTCAGAAATACCGTGAGGAGATTGAACGACTGGATGCCGAGATTAAAGAGAACCGCATAGACCTCGA